>JBFHJN010000071.1:0-10140 GCA_041595875.1 Coriobacteriia bacterium | reverse complement strand
TGGAGACGCCGGCACGACGCAGGGCCTGCCGCACGCGGCCGATGATGAAGAACGCGTTCCCGTCCTGGCCGATGAGCTCGACGGTGATACTGGGGTAGCGGACGCGCCCCTCCAGGTCGGGTTCGAGTGTCGGCTTGGTTGCCACGGCTCCTCCTTCGTTCGACGTGACAGGTCATTGTACCACAACGAGTGTGTGGTGTTGTGCTGGGGTGCTAGATGTGCAGGTCGCAGACGCTCACCATCGTCTCGGGGCCGGCCTCCTCGATGAGACCCTCGACGAGGGCCTCCCACTCCTTGATGGGCTTCTCGTCCCAGCTCACACCGAACCACCCCATGGTCTCGCGCTCGTACCAGGTCCGGTCCTTGACGGCGGCGAGCGGGTAGGGCGAGGTGCGCGACGAGACCAGCGCCTCCTCCAGCGGCTCGACCTCCCAGCGCTCGGGCGCGTCCTTGTAGTAGGCGTGCTCGGCACCCTCGCGCAGGCGTAGGCGCACCCCAAACTCGTACTGGGCGCGCGATACACGCCTGTGGTACTCCGGCGTGCCAGGCGTGAGTTGCGCCAGGGCCGCCTCGAACTCGACGTAGCCCTCGCATATGCGCAGCTCCTTGTGGAGGCGCATGGTCTCCCAGTCGATGGTGCCCAGGCGCGCCACGTCGGCGCACGCCTGACCCAGCACGGCAGGCTCCGGTGCGTTGTCGAAGGCGCCCGCCTCACCGATGGCAAGGGCCTCCTCCCCATCCTTCAGGATGAGGTAGCCGCGCCAGCGACCGCCCACGACCCACCAGTCCCACTTGGACGCGGGGTTGTAGGTGGACAGGGTGTACCAGGACCCATCTTCGGCCTGGTAGATGGGCGTGCTGGCCCAGTCGCCGGCCCAGAGCTGGCGAAACTTCTCGGACCCCACCTCCAGGTCGGGCACGTGCTCGACCTTGTGGTTGCCGACCTGGCCCTGGCGGTAGCAGTCGAGCATGGACTGGATGTCCTTGTCTGAGACCGGCTCGCGGTAGGGCTCGACCTCCAGGTTCTCGTCGAAGGGTGCCAGCTGCTCGGCGGGGTCGTCGCCGAACACCAGGCAGGTGAAGTGGCTCATGTGGACTCCTTCTTGATCAGCACGAACCGGCGCACCTGGAACCAGGGGAGCCAGTGCGTGTGCTCGCTAACAGGACGACTAATGAATCCGCCGTACCAACCCTCATCAGCGCGCACGCGTATGATTCCCTCGCCTTGCCACATCGCAATCAGTGCAAGCGCGTGCGTATGCGACGCAACGTCCAGGTATAGCGGGTTGTTCTCGAAGGGCGCGGAGAGGTACAGGACAAGCCTGTACCCCTCCGTGTCGGGCGTGGTCACGAGGCGGTGACCGTGATGGTGATCGTTTCCGGCACGCGGCCGAGCGCGGCGAAGGCGTGCTTGGCGACGTACAGCGACGTGACGGCCGCGCCGAGCGCGTTCTCCGGGGCGTCGTAGCGGACGGTGTTCTTGGTGTCCTTCGTGTGGACGAGGGTGAGCTCGTCGACGAGGGGGGTCGGCTTGGTTGCTGCCATGGGTGTCTCCTCCTTCAAGAGCGTCTGGAATGACAGACTGGGTGTGCGCGGACTAGACCTCCCTTCTCACCTCGTAGCGCTCGCGCGTCGACGGAAAGTCGGGCGCGACGCTGCCGCGGTCCACGTGCGCGTGCACGAGCAGCACGTGCTCGTCCAGCTCCTCGTGGGCCACGATCCTCATCAGCGCGTCAGGCTCGTAGAACCCCTTCAGTATGTGCCACGCGATCTCGAACAGCGCGTCGCGGTCGGCGTACAGCGCGTCCTGCAGGTCCTCCTCGTGGTAGCGGTTCACCTGCTGCGACTGGAGCTTCGGTCCCGGGCGCGTGTAGACGTGCGTCCACCCGGCGTCCGTCCACACCTCCACGCGGCCGTAGCTCTGCACGTCGTAGGAGTCGCGACGCATGTGCACGCGCAGGCGCACCCCACGATCGTCGAGGATGGCCTGCAGGTCGATGTGGTCGCGCGTCTTGGTGATCTCATGGACGATGTAGTGCATTCCTGTGCTCCCTCGTCATCGTTGTCGTGACGATGTCATTGTATCACATCGAGTTTTGCATGTACAGCTAGGGTGCTACTCGTCTAGCTTCCTAGCCACCACGATCACAAACGCGGCCGAGACCGCGATCCAGATCACCATCAGCACGACCTCGCTCAGGAGTCGTCCTCGGTCGCCCAGCAGTGCTCAGATGGGTACCAGTGCGTGGAGAACGTGTTGAGCCCACGATCCGACCAGAGCACGAACGCGAACCGCGTCGCGTCGGCCGGATCGAAGGGGTCCACCTGGTTGTGCCACCCGGGGATGAACTGCCACCCGCCCGACGCCCCGGAGCTCGGGTTGACCGCCAGGCGGTCGTACCGCGACTCGCACCAGATGACGCGCAGCGCCTGGCCGGCGTTCCAGGGGTAGCCGGCCACGTAGGGCGCCCAGTCGATGACGTCCGATCCGGCACCCTGCGCGGTAGCAGGAGCGGAGGTCGAGACCGAGGTGCGGGCGGGAGCCGGCGCCCGGTACGGGCCGTTGAGGTCCTCAAGGCAGTGGAACCGCTCGTGGATGGCCTCCGGGAGCAGCACCTCCTCGACGTAGAGCTCCAGCGCCTCAACGTGGGCCTCCGTCGCGGCGGGGGGAGCCGTGGGGGGTACGAACGTGATCAGACAGGTCGTCAGGAAGGCAAGCATCGATGTCCTCCTTGTTGAGATGGTGACGCCACCACTGGTCGATCCACACGAGCAGGTCGACAAACTTGGTCACCGCTATCCACGCTACCGCGCAGATCACCAGCATGTACAACCACGAGAGCGCCGGGCTCATGGCAGCGGGTCCTCGGTCGCGCGCAGCCAGCACTCGAAGGAGCAGGCCACGCCGTCCTTGTACGCGGCCCACGTCCGCCAGGGCAGCGGTCCACCGCACCAGGTGCAGCGCTGGCCGGCTCGCCGGTACCGGAACCAGGCGCGCGCGTCGGCGCGCCCGGTCCAGGTACCGGTGATGCTCAGCCAGTCGTGGAGCCGGCCTAGGAGACCCACGGCCACGATCCGTGCCCCAGGGCCTCCACCTGCGCCATCACACGGAAGGCGGCGTCGGAGAAGCCCCCGATCTCAAGCCGGCGCGGGGTGCGCAGGTCGAGCGACGCGGACTGGTAGCCGCCGGTGTTGAAGACGTAGGCGCGCGCCGGCAGCTGCTCCGGCACCTGCGTGGCCGTCTGCATGTCCGAGAACACGACCAGCCGGTCCGCGTTGCTCGGCACGTGCTCGCGGATGGCGCGTGCCAGGTCGGTGCCGTGCCCGTCCTGACCGATGTGGTGGTGCAGGCGCTCCACCGTCCGCAGTACGGAGGTGTCCGAGCCGATCCAACCCAGGTCCGTCGACGTGGTGGCGAAGCTCACCAGGTTGACGTTCCCGCTCGCACGCCGCGCAAGCGCGGCGGCGAACAGCGCGGCGATCTGGTAGTGCATCACCGTCGAGTGGTTCGAGACCTGGAACCTCATCGAGGCGGACGTGTCCGTCAGCACGTACGTCGTCCCCGGGAGCTCCGGCAGGTTGGAACAGGACATGTTGAGCGCGCGCTCCAGCACGTCGGCCCACCGCGTCGAGTTGGTGGCCAGGTAGGCGGACAGGAACCGGTACGGGAACTGCCGCGACCGTGCGACCGCCTCGGGATCGCCCAGGCGCTGGAAGACGTGCTCCACCGCCGGCTCGGAGATGCCGGCCTGGTCGAAGTTGCGCAGGTTGCGCAGCAGCGCCATGTAACCCATCGCCGGGATGGCAGCCTCCCAGGCCTCGGCGTCCATGCCGCCCGGCAGCCAGGCGGACAGCCGCTCCCACGAACCCAGCGCCTCCATCGTCTCCGCGGGGAGCCGGCGCAGCTGGTCGCGCCGTGCCTCCTCCGGCAGGAGCTGCAGCGCCCTCGCGCGTGGGATGAGCCGGAGCTCCGGGTAGCTGTGGTGGTCCTCGGACAGCGTCTGGCCGACCAGGTAGTCGAACAGCTGCGACTGCCAGGGCGCCTTCGGCGTCGGGTGCACGAGCCGGATGACGTCGCCGAGGCGGTAGCCCCGGTTCTTGCCGTCGTACCGGAGCGCCGCGCGCTCGGTGTAGAGCCGCGTGCACGCGTCCGCGATCCCGCGCTTGAGCGCGGCCGGCAGGTTGCGGCCGAAGCGCTGGTGCCAGTAGGCGAGCAGCTCGCCCGGCTCATCCGGGCGCTGCAGGACCGCGTCGACCAGGCGCCGTGCCGTCGGTCCGCCGCCGGCGATGTACTCGGCCGCGATCACCAGCGGCGCCGAGCGCATGAAACCCTCGGAGCGCAGCCAGGCGGCGTAGTCACGCACCCAGGCCGGGTCCTCCTTGGTCAGCGTGTGCACGAGCGAGCGGAACCGCGCGTCGCGCGTGTCGGCGCCCTCGTAGAACGTGTCCTCCGAGACCAGGTTGGTGACGCCCAGCAGGAACAGGTCCGAGTGCGCGTCGCGCGAGAACGCCGGGGCGCCCTCGAACGTGACGGTGTCCGGAACCTCGGACGTGAGCGTGGGGCCGGCCGGACGTGGCCGGCGACCCGAGAACTTGGACATGTGTCCATCTCCTTTCGCAGCGGGTTGTGTTGCGCGGGCTAGCTGGCGACTTCGTCCGCCCGCGAGACGCAGCACGTGGCCAGCTCTCACGTCAGCCGGTAACCGCATCTCGACTGCCGACCCTTTCGGGAAACACCCTTCGTAAGGCGGGGGTCGCGAGGGCCGTGGGGGAGTCGAACCCCCACCCGCGCTAGCTAGGCGCGGGATCGGCGGGAGCTACCCGCCGGCCGAACGGCCCGGTTGGTTCAGGCGAGAACCAGGCGCCAGAGGCTTACGTGTACGCGCTCTGCCAGTTGAGCTACCGCCGGCGTGGCCGGCGAGCGGGACTCGAACCCGCAACCTCGTCTCCCAGAGAGAAGTATCCCCCAGCTACACATCGCCTGAAATCTGAGACCAATGGTGGAGGCGAGAACCAGGCGCTCGACGTGTTTGCACAACCGAAAGTGAAGTAACGCCGAGCTGCGCATCGCCACCACACGCGTCCTGTGTGGTGATGAACTACGCGGACGAGAACCGAGCGCCTGACGGGGTGTTTCAGTTGCAGTGAAGTACCGCCGGGCTTCGCATCGCCGCGCAGCTCATGCCCGCTGCGAAGGGGCACCATGATGGTACCCGACGCAGCAAGCCTTGAAATCCTGTGTCTCCTCCTGTGGTGTTTGGTGGTGGGTGCCACCCTATCACGACGAGGATGGCGCGTGAAACTCAGGCGCCTGGTGGCCTCCGATCTGGGGCCTGGTCGTGCCACCACCCCTCGTGCTCGTGCAGGCAGTCGCTGCACAGCAGGCGCCAGACGGGACGCGGCTGCGTGGGAAGCGGATCGGTCACGTCCGACTTCCAGCGCGCGAGGGTGACGTACCGCCACGACGGCATGTTGCCAGTACGACTGTCGTACCTCGCGCCGCAGCGGTCGCAGGTATAGATGGTGTAGTTGACGTTCTTCTCGGCCATCAGGCGTCGTCCTCCTCGAACTCCACCTCGATCCGGATGACGGGATCAAACCTCTTGCCCTCCCAGTCCGTGATGATCTGCTTGAGCTCGCGCGCGCTCTCGTTGGAGACCTCCACCGTCAACGTGTAGTAGAGGCCGCCCTTGTCGAACTCAGTCGACACGGTGATGATTTCGCCGTACATCTGTCCTCCTAGTCCCACTCGAAGTTCAGCTCCTCGGACTCGTCGAGGAGCGCGCCGTGACGCTGCCAGTCGTCGAAGGACGAGTTGGCCAGGAAGTCCTCGGCCACCTGCTCGTCCGTCTTGCCGCTGGTCTCAGACCGGTAGTGCTCGCGCAAATCCGCCACGTTCACGCGGTACTCGGTGCGGTAGCTGATCACGAAGGTACCGTGGCGGTAGACCTGGCAGAGGTCCAGCAGCTCGTGCACAGAGAGGGTCGAGACGGACGTGCGCACCCCGCCCTTACGTTCGATGTAGCTCGGCAGCTCGCGTGCCAGCGCGTTGAACAGGTTGTCGTAGTCCTCTGAGATCAGCTGCATGTCGTGTTCCTTCCTTCTACGTGTGCCACGTTCACCTCGTCGATGAGGGCCTCGGCGGCGGCGTACAGGTCGAGCGTGCCCGACAGGTACTCGCCCTGGACGCGCGAGAGCGTGATCGGATCGGCGTCGTGCGCGGACAGGAGCCCGCGCGGGTCGCGCTCGGCGCACCACTCGTTGACGAGGGCCATCACGTCATCCCAGCGAGGCTCGTGCGCGCTACTCATCCCAGTACCTCCCCCGGTCCTCGGGCCGCGCCTCGGGCGTGCACAGGTGGATGAGGTCGGTGGGGTGCCACTTCACCTCATACGTGTCCCCGCGCTCGATCCGGCGTGCGAACTTCCGCTCCCAGAAGGGCAACCACGCCCGCGCGGCCGCCTCCGTGTGGTGTGCCGACCAGACCACCTCGTCGCCCGGTCGGAAGTCCCCCTCGGGGTTGTAGATACCGACCACACACCAGGCCATGAGCCGTGGTGCGGCGTGAACGCCAAGGCGGATGAGCCGCTGCGCCACACTGCCGAGGGCCTCGGCGTGTGTGACATCCAGCACCGCATAGCCGCCGAGCGCCGATACCTCCGTCAGAAGGTTGATGATCTCTTGACGCAGCCCGTGCACGTGCAGGTCCTTGTTGAAGTACTTGGACCCGAAGCTGTCGTAGTGTCTCATTCCTGCCATGTCACATCACCCGCCCCCTCGGCGACGCCAAGCTCACGCCGGCGGGCGAGCTGGGCCAGGTACGGACGCACCGGCTCCCACAGGTTTACCTCCACGAACTCGACGTAGGCCGGCGTGTCCGGGGCCGGCGGTGAGGGCTCGTGGTCCTCGCAGGCAAACATGATCGCATCCGGGCCGAAGTAGCCCGCGTCCGAGGCCTTGGGCGAGACGGTGATGGGCTCCACCACCTCCAGGGTCCCCTCGTCGTTGATCCGGGTGGTCACATACATGTCGGCTGGAATGATCCAGGTTGCCATGTTCTTTTCCTCCTGTGCTGTCGCGGGTGCGACGTCGTGGTCATTGTATCACAACGAGTGGTGGGTGGTCAGCTGCCCTCCTTTTTGTTGATGATCTCGTCCTGGAGCCGGATCGAGCGTAGCCAGTCGTTGATCCGCTTGTCCATCCAGATGTCGTGCTCGCCGGTGGCGACGCAGTACCAGCTGGCGTGGTTCATGCCGTAGAGGTTCGGGTCAGCCACCCAAAGCTCGTCGTGGAACACGTACCAGCCCACCCACCGGCGCACGCGCACCGTCCTCTGGTCGACCTGCTCGACGCGGTAGCGCGGGGTCAGGTAGTCGACGAGCCGCCAGAGCGCGATACCGATGAGGGCCGCGATCAGGAGCCCGGTGAGGAACCCCGTCACGCGCCCTCCTCTCGTGGGTAGGTGGCCAGCACGTGCGCGCCGATGGCGTCCAGCTGCTCGCGGCCCTGGACCGAGTTCGGGTCGGCGTGCCAGGCCTGGAGCCCGGTCGACATGGCGATGCAGAAGTCGCAGTGGCCGTGGATGAGCCGGGCGTACACATCCGCCGTGGTGGGGTGCTCCCAGCGCTCCTCGTAGGTGATCGAGCTCATGACGCCTCCCTCAGGCCGGCGCAGACCGGCCCGAGCCCGCGGTGGATGGAGGCCGGCACGGTCAGCCGCCGGTTGCAGCGGCAGCACCGGTTGGACTCCAGCGCGTAGAGCTCGCCGGCCGCCGACGGGTCGTCGACCAGCGCCTCGATCGCGCGGGCCAGTGCCGAGTCGTGCTTGAACCGCCGCCACAGGAACACGCGCCCCGAGGGCTTCAGGAACGCGACCCCGCGGTAGTCCTGCTCGTTGTCCGGGCCGGTCAGCAGGTTGATGACCGTCTCGCCCGGCGCAAAGCTCGCGTCCGAGGGCTGCGTCCGCACACGGAACGTGCGGTGCGGCGCGCCCTCGGTCCTGGACGTGACGGTGTAGTAGCCGTCCTCGACCTTCCGGCCGAAGATGGTCGTGGCCGGCTCCTGTCGTGGCGGCCGACTGGTTGAGGCCGTAACGCGGTCGCCCTCAGGCGCGCCGGCGCAGCTTCGCACGTGCGCGGTCGTGGCGTCGCGTTGCTTGCAGTGCCCGCAGATCATGTGTGGTCCTCCTGTGTCTGTGTGTTTGGGCGACTCATCCAGTCGTCGCGGTCCCAGTAGATGTGCCAGACGTACGGACCGTCGTGGACCGTGCCGAGGTGGGCCGGGTGCAGGTCCTCGTCGATGAGCGGCACCTCACCGCCGGTCGGCACGACGTGGAACCGGTAGAAGCGCTTCGCCGCCTCGGGATCGAGCTCGACCCACACCGTCAGCCGGTCGTGCTGGACGCCCGCGTGCAACGGAAGGGCGTCCGCCGTGAGCGTGAGGATGGTGGAGCGTTCGCGTGGAAGCTGGTACTTGTAGATGGTCCTCATGCGCTACCTCCGCGCGTAGGAGTAGCAGGAGACCTGGTCGCGGCGGTCCTCGTCACCGTCACGCCACCGCTCCGTCTTGGCCCGGCTGACGCGCCGCACGGCGCCCTCGATGACGTCCACGAGGTCGCCCTCCTCGTAGGCGTCGCGCGCGAGGCCCAGCACCGCCGCGTAGATGGCCCCCAGGTACTCGTGGTCGAGCTCGTAGTACTCGCCCGGGTCGACCGGGTGCCGCGCCGACTCGTCAAGCCACGGGTTCACGACGGCCGTGTGCTCCGAGATGGCGCCGCGGAGCGCGGGGTGCGGCGGCTCGGGCGTGTTGGCGAGCCAGTGCTGGGTCAGCGCGACGAGCTGGTCGAACGACAGGTCGTCGACGTGGTGGCCCTCGTCCTCCCAGTGGAGGTAGAAACCGAGCATCCAGCGCGTCCCCGGCGCGAAGGCGGTGCTCTCGGACTCGGTGATGTACAGGTACGGCACGTCGTCGGCGGTACTGGTGGTCCGCCGGAGCTCCAGGACGAAGCAGCCGCCGCCCGTGTGGAGGAGCTGGTAGTCCAGCTCGTGCGGCGGCCCGTTGAGCCGCGCCTGCAGCCGCTCCAGCCGGCAGACGTAGCAGTGCTCGTGGTCGTCCGCGTGAGGAACGTGTCCCGGTTGGGTGTGGGTTGATGGTTGTGTTGATGAGGTCACAGTATCTGTCCTCCTTCAGGATGGTCTGGGTCGTCAGGGTCGGGGAAGCTCAGCTGGTTGAGTGCGTCACGCAGGTCACGCGCCGCGTGGCCCGAGAGCGTCAGCTCGGCGTCGAGGATCAGGCCCTCGAGACCGAGGTGGACGAACTGGATCGTGACGGCCTTGACCTGCCCGTCGCCGCCGTCCTCATAGTCGTAGAGCGGGACGACCTGGATGCCGACGGCGAGGATGTCGCGTTCGGGGTCGGGAGGGTTCATAGGCCGCCGTGCCCTGCCCGGCAGCCGGCCGCGAAGGCCAGACCCTCCGTGAGTGAGCCGAGCCAGAAGACGAACTCGTGGCCCTCGCCGGCCTCCATGATCTCGTCGAGGAGGGCCTGCGAGGGGTCGGCGCGCCAGGCCTCGTACAGCTCGTCAGGGAGCTCGCCCGTGACGAACTGCAGCGTGGCGAGGGTGTACTCGGCCCCTCGATTGCCGCGCTCCAGTCGGTCCTCGAAGTCGGGATGGAACTCGACGTCCCAGTTCTCGTAGTCGAGCGAGGTGACGTAGAGCGGTAGGCCGCCGCTGTAGATGACCGCCTGGGTATCGCCCGCGCGCACCCGAGCCTGGAGGGTGAGCGTGTAGTCTCCCCTCGTCAGCTCCTGTGTCACGAAGGCGGAGACGTGTGCCTTGGTCTCTGGTTGCATGCCTGTGCTCCTTTGCTTTGCTTTTGCTTAGTACGGCGAGCCCGTGAGGACGTTCAGCTCCAAGCGCCACAGGGGCTCGTCATCGTCGAACCCGAGGGTGGAGTCGGCCGGCCACGCGGCGACGAGGAGCGTGTTGTCGACGTGCTCGGCGGTCACGAGGACCCGGGTGGGGGGTCCGTCCGGCTCGGTGGTGGCGTGGACGTGCAGCTCGGCGCGTCCCTCAGTCGAGTAGGTGGGCATCCTGCTTTTCCTTCCTGTGCTCGGGTCAGTTCCTGCTGGTTAGTCGGAG
>JBFHJN010000070.1:0-10580 GCA_041595875.1 Coriobacteriia bacterium | reverse complement strand
GCGATCAGCTTCTCAAGCACCTTGACCTTGTCGAGGAACGGCACGCCACCGGAGAGATTCTGCTGCACGTACACCAGCCCGACGGTGATGATGGCGCCGCCGCCCAGGATCGCCGTACCGATAGTCACAAGCAGTCCCCTGAGCTCCCTGTGCGCTCCCAGGAAGCGGAAGGACTCGATCGCGTCCCTGCCGATAAGGGACAACCCAAGCTTGCCCCTGCTTGAGGGGCGGGCACTGACCTTGATCGAGAGGATGAACGCCGCCGAGACCAGAAACGTCAGCGTGTCCAGCGACACGCCTGCACGCGGGCCAAGAAGAGCCGGAGCGAGCGGGCCGACGAACTGGTCGACCAGCGGGAACCCGCTGGTGAGCACCCATCGCACGATGGCCTCGAAGCCGGCAAGTATGGCACCGGACATCGTGAGTCCTATGAGCATGCTCGCTTGCTGGGTCGTATAGCTGAGGCCGTTTGCAACCGTGATCTCATCATCACTGACGAGCGCCGGTATGAGGGCGTTTTTGGCCGGGGTGAAGAACAGCGATGCGACCTCCATGAGCAACACGATCATGTAGATGACAGCCAGGCTGTTGGTGAAGAGCAGCCCCAACGCAAGCACCGCGCGCGAGACATCGCACGCGATCATCAGCTTGCGGCGATCGAAGTGGTCGACGAACACGCCCACAAACGAGCTGAGGAACAGCGACGGCACGATCTTGGCGATCATGATGCCGGCCACGGCGAACGAGGAGCCCCCGGACAGAGTGGTGACAAGCGGGATGAGCAGACCGATGACAAGCCAGTCGCCGGTACCGCTGATGAACTGGCTGAACCAGAGCCTGCGGAAGCGCTTGTTGGAAAGAACGGCCGAATACGGGACGTTGCCCTCCGCCGGCTGGCTGATGACGCTCTCGTCTGCCATCACACCACCTCCACGGTGGCAGTGCGCATCGCCGAGCAACCCATGTTCACGGCCACTGGCAGCGCTGCGATATGGCACGGCGCGGTCAGCACTTTCACTCCAAGCGCCGTGGTGGTGCCACCAAGCCCTGCCGGACCGATACCGGTGGCGTTCACCATGCCGAGGAGCTCTCGCTCCAGGACCCCTGCCTTGCCGGGGCTGTCAGCGTCAAGCGGGACCAGGAGCGCTCGTTTGGCGAGCCCCGCCACCTTGTCGAAAGTGGATCCGATCCCAACGCCCACCACAAGTGGCGGGCAGGCACCCGTCGCGTTGGCCTCAACGGTCCTGACAACGAACTCCTTCACGCCTTCGATACCGGCCGATGGGTCGAGCATCGCAAGTGCCGAGCTGTTGTCTGAGCCGCCGCCTTTGAGCATCACCTGTACGGTCGCTCCGTGGCCGGGTCGGGTCACAAGCTCTACGAACGCAGGCGTGTTGTCGCCCGTGTTCGACCTGTCGAAGAGGGCGTCGGTCACAACGCTCATGCGCAACGCATGCTTCCGATACGCATCACGCACCGCCTGGTCGATGACCGGCTGCAGCGGCTCCCCCAGTCGCTCTTCCACGCCGAGCTCCACCCTGACCCAAACGGTGCCGGTATCCTGGCAAAGCGGGACTCCGTCCGTCTCGGCGATCCGGGCGTTCTCGATCAACTGGTGCAGGACCCGTCGACCACGCGGGGACGCTTCTGTCTCAGACGCCGCGCGCATCGCTGCAAGCACGTCCGGGCGCAGCGACGTGGCCGCTACGCCGATCGCTTCACGGACCGCAGCCGCGACCGTGTGAGCGTCGACCATCGCTCTAGCCCTCGATGCCTATGGCGGTGACGGCGTCGGCGACGCCGGCCGCGGATTCACGCAGGGTCTCGAGCTCAGCAGCGTCAAGGGGCGCCTCGGGAATGCTCACGACGCCCTGACGACCAAGCGCTGCGGGCACAGAAAGATACACATCAGAGATGCCGTACTGCCCGTCGAGCAGCACGCACGATGGCATGACCGCGCCTGTGTCGTTCAAGATGGCCGAGACCATCGAAGTGACCGAAGCCGCCGGGGCGTAGAACGCGCTACCCGTCTTGAGGAACGAGACGACCTCGGCACCGCCGAACACGGTGCGGCGCACCACCTCGGCCACCTCGTCGGCGGGCAGGATGTCTGTGAGCGGCTTGCCGCCGACGGTGGACAGACGGGGCACGGGCACCATGGCGTCACCGTGAGCACCCATCACGAGTGCGTCGATCTGCGATATCGGCGCACCGGTGGCCTGCGCGATGAAGTACGCAAAACGTGCCGAGTCAAGCACGCCACCCATGCCAAGGACACGATCGGAGGGCAGACCGGAGACCTTCCATGCGAGATAGGTCATCACGTCGAGGGGGTTGGTCACGCACACGAACACCGCATCGGGTGAAGCCTCCGCGGCCTGCGAGATGACGGAGCGCACGATGGTGCCGTTAGCGGCGAGCAGATCATCTCGAGTCATCCCGGGCTTGCGAGGCAGACCCGCGGTCACGACGACGACGTCCGAACCCGCAGTGGCCGCGTAGTCGTTGCTCCCGGTGACAGTGGAGGCGAACTTCTCCACCGAGCGCGAATGCATCATATCGAGAGCCTTGCCCTGCGGTATACCGTCGGCCACATCGATGAGCACGATGTCCGCAAGCCCCTTGGTAGCCATCAAAAACGCAGCGGTCGCTCCTACCTGTCCGGCGCCGACCACGGTCACCTTCGGAAGTGCCATGATATCCCCTCTCACACAACGCCGCGTCCCGAGGGGCTGAGCGCCCTGCCGCGACACGGCGAGTATCTACAGACTGACAGCCGGATTCTACCACGAGCGCGGCTGTCCGCCCTCCTATGTGAGGTCTGCGAAGTAGGAGACATCCAGCTTTCGCCCGCCGTGGGTGGCCAGACGTTGCGCAAGGATGGGGGCCGGCTCGGGAAGAGACTGGGGCGGCTCAGGTCCTACGAGCGGCATGTCCACATCGTGCAGCAAGATGTCGTCGCCTGATCCCGCCTCGGCCATCACCTGTCCGAGATAGACGATGGCGCTGCCACCGTGTCCGGGAGAGCCTGGTTCGGCGCCGTCGGTCTCGACGACTATCACGAGCGGCGCGACCGAGAGACTCAGAGCTATGGCCAGCTCAAGAAGGGCCTCCGCCTGAAGGTCGGACTCGCTCCGTGGCGCAAGCACCACGACATCAGTGTCTCGCTCGGCCGTCATCTCAAGCACCCGGGGATCAATCGCCGCGTCACCCGCAAGCATGGCGACGTGTCCGAACCGCTCGAAGTCAGCGGCGAACGCCACCGACCCCGTGTCGGGGCCGACGTGCGGGACGAGCACGTTTGCATGCGGCAGAGCAACGGCCACTCGCTGCCACCATTCGTCCAGCAGCGGGCCGGCGTGGACCGAGGGGACCTCCGGGACGATCACGATATCCGCCCCCGCCTCAGCGGCCCTGGTCGCCGAGACGATCAGGGCGTCAGCATCAGCGTCAGCGTCCGCGCGAAGCAGGTGCTGTAAGACGGCAATGCGCACGGCGACCTCCCTGGTCGTGACCGGCGATGCCGGTCTCCTATGCGTTCTTACCCTCTGTGGCCTCCGGGCTCGCCTTCTTCTTGGCAGCGGCCTTTTTGGGAGCGGCCTTCTTGGCGGCAGCAGGCTTCTTCGCAGCGGCCGGTTTCTTTGCAGCGGCAGGTTTCTTTGCAGCGGCCTTCTTGGGAGCAGCTTTCTTCGCAGCGGCCTTCTTAGGAGCCGCTTTCTTCTTGGCGCCGGCCTTACCCCTGGTCGACGGCGGCTTTAGAGGGCAGTCCGGGTCTATGCAGATACGCCACGGACCCTTCCTGGTGTGGACGATGACGATAGGCGCACCACACTCGCAGGTGTCTTGCGTGGTCTCGATCTCGCCGCTCTGAGGCAGCGGATAGGATGTCTTGCAGTTCTCGTAATTGGTGCAGCGGACATACCTGTTGCCGACTGCGGAATATGCGACCCGAAGATCGCCGCCGTCGCCGGTGGGACATCCTGCTGCGCGGATCAGTATCTCCGGCCCCTTCTTCGTGGGACAGACAGGGCTCAGGCACATCACACGTGGCTTCTTCTTGAACTGGATGATCTTCACCTGGGGAGAGCCGCACACCTCGCACATCTCCTCCACCGCTGCGTACTTGGCGTTCTTCGGCAGAGGATAGGTGACGTCGCAGTCCGGATAGCCCGAACAACCAACGAACGAGCTGCGTGTCTTGGGGGAGAACTTGATGAGCAGGTCGTGACCGGACTTGGGACAGATGCCCACCTTCGCATCCTCATCGGTCGCGTTCTTGAGGAGCTCACCGACCTCCTCGGCGATGGGAACGAGCTTCTCCATCACACTGGCGAGCACCTCTCGCGAATGGCCGACGACGACCTCGCGGGATGCACGGGCATTGGCGATGGCATCCATCTCGGCCTCAAGCTCGCTTGTCATGTCAGGTGACGTTATGCGATCCGCATACGTGGTGAGCGCCTCGATGACCGTACGGCCTTTGCACGTGGGCTCTGTGGGATCCTCGCGGATGTACTTGCGGTCGTACAGGCCCTGGATGATGTCGTGACGCGTCGCCTTGGTGCCCAGGCCCAGCTTCTCCATCTCCTGGATCAGCTTGCCCTGCGAGTACCGCGCAGGCGGCTGCGTTTGCTTGCCTTCCATCTCGGCGCCCAGAAACGCCACTCGCTCGTCTTCCGTGAACGCCGGAAGCACTTCGTCCTTCTTCAGGCCGTAGTGATACACGGCGCGGAAGCCGGCCTTGACGACCACATCCCCGCGGGCGAAGAAGGGCTGGCTGGCAACGTCGAAGTCCACCCTGGTTCCCTCGATGATCGCGGCATCCATGAGCGTGGCCATGAACCGGCGAGAGATCAGGTTGTAGAGCTTGTATGCCTGCGGGTCCACCGACTCCGGATCAAGCGCCCCTGTGGGGTGGATCGGCGGATGGTCGGTGGTCTCTTTCGCGCCGCGCGTCGGTGTGAGAGCGCCCTTGCGCAAGATCGCCTGCACGTGCTCGTGATACGCGGGAACCGCATCGAGCGTCTTGAGAATGGCGTGCAGGTCGAGACTGGGCGGGTACACCGTGTTGTCCACACGCGGGTAGGAGACATAGCCGCTCATGTAGAGCGACTCAGCCACGCGCATCGTCTTGGCAGGCGAGAAGCCCTCTGCCGCGGCGGCTGCCATGAGGCTGGTCGTGTTGAACGGCACCGGCGGCTTGACGGTGCGCTTCGTGCGCTTCACCCCGGTGACGACGCCTTCTTGCGCCCCGGCGACCGCGTCCATGACCGCCTTTGCTGCGGCCTCGCTTGTGAAGCGGTCAGTCGCATGGTTGGCCGCCACGCGCGTACCGTCTTTCTCAAAAGCGCCTTTGACGACCCAATAGTCCTCGGGGACGAACGCTTCACGAAGCTTCTCTCGATCGACGATCAGCTTGAGGGTGGGCGTTTGCACCCGGCCGGCCGAAAGGACATCGCCATACGGGCGGCGGGTCTTGGTCTGATGCGCGAGCGTGAGATAGCGGGTGACGACGGCACCCCAGATGAGGTCGATGTCCTGGCGGGTCTCGCCGGCCTGCGCGAGTTCCTCGGAGACCACGTCTTGCTCGGCGAACGCACGCTCGATCTCACCTTTGGTGATCGCCGAGAAGCGCACGCGACGCACCGGCACGGACTTGTTCACCGAGACGACGATGTCACGGGCATCCGAGCCGATAAGCTCGCCCTCGCGGTCGAAGTCGGTCGCGATGATGACCTCATCGGCCTTCTTCGCCAGGTTCTTCAGCGACTGGATGATGCCACGCTCCTTGGGGAGCTTGAGCACAGGGGCGCGCACCAGAGACGGCAACGAGGCGAGATTCCACTTCTTCAGCTCGACGTCGTCGAAGGTCTCGGGGAAGTCGACCGCCATGATATGGCCCTTGAGGCCGATACTCACCCAGTCCTCGCCATCACGCCGGAACGTGTAGACAGGCGTGGAGTAGACCTTCTCGGACTTAGGCTTGCCAACCGCGAGGATCTCAGCGATACGGCGGGCGGCGATATTCTTCTCGGAGACGATAAGTCGCATGTAGTGGTCCTGACTGTGGAATCGGGCACTGCCTAGAGAGTATAGAGGGTGCCGTCAACCCCTAGCCAAACAAAGACCAACCGAAGACGTTGAGATGAGGGCCGAAACGCCGGGCTTTCTACAGGCCGATATCCGCCGCCCGGGCACGCATAGCGTCAAGCGCCAGCTGCAAGAAATCGTCACGCGTCATGCCGAGCTCTTCGCATGCAGCCATCTGATCACGGCTCGCCCCGCGCGCGAACGCCTTCTCCTTCCAGCGCTTCTTCAGCGACCGGAGTTCGACGTTCTCAAGGGACTTGTCGGGACGGACCAGAGCGGCCGCGACGATGAATCCCGTGGTGGGATCCGCCGAGTAGAGCGCGATGTCCATCTGCGACTCCCGTGGCGCCTTGTCTGCGTGGGCGAGGATAGCGTGCAGCATCTCCTCATCAAGCTCGTCCGCGAGCAGCTCAGCGGTCACGACCGCATGGCGCTCGAAATCCTCGGCGGTCTCGGCGTAATCAAGATCGTGCAGCAGACCGGCAAGCGCCCAACGCTCTACATCGCCTTCCGGCAGCTCGAAGTGGCGCGCAAGCGCCTCCATGATGATCTCCGTGGCCACACAGTGATTGACGAGGTTGTTGTTGCCGATGCGCTCTTTGATGAGCGCAAGTCCTTGCTGCCTGTCCATCATCGCCAAGACCTCCTACTCCGCTGCGCGCATCGCTTCGATACGGGCGGCTAGCCAGTCGCACCACGCATCCACTCCATCGCCCTTGGTGGCAGAGATGGGGAAGATGGGCGCGGTCGGGTTGAGCCCCTTGACGACCTCGTCAAACGACTCGCGGTTGAAATCAAAGACACTCATGGTGTCGCATTTGTTGAGGATGACCGCCTCTGAGATGGCGAAGATGCCCGGATACTTGAGCGGCTTGTCGTCGCCCTCGGGAACGGACAGGATCATCACCTTGGCGTGCTCGCCCAGGTCGAAGTCGGTGGGGCACACGAGGTTGCCCACGTTCTCGATGATGAGCAGGTCGATCTCATCAAGGTCGAGCGCTCCCGCTGCGCGACGGATCATCGCGGACTCCAGATGGCACGCGCCACCGGTGTTTATCTGCACGGCGGGTATGCCGTGCCGCGAGATCTTCTCGGCATCCACACGCGAAGCGATGTCTCCCTCGATCACCGCGATGCGATACCTGTCGCGGAGCGCCGCGATGGTGGCCAGGATCGTCGACGTCTTGCCGGCACCCGGGCTTGCCATCAGGTCCACGACGAAGGTGCCGCTGTCCTTGAACAACTGCCGGTTCTCCTCTGCAAGCGCGTCATTGTGCGCAAGTATTCCTTTTGAGATATCGATCTTCACGAAGTTCCCCTCACGGTCAGTCGACGTCGATGCTGTCGATACGGAGTTCGCGCCCCTGTATCAGCGAGCACAGATAGCTTCCGCACTCCGGACACTTGACCTCGTAGCGATCGTGCTTGAACTCCGCCGAGCAGTCCATGCAGCGCGAGCGCCCCTCGAGAATGGTGATGCCAAGCGTCGCCTCGGCGGCGATGGTGTCAGCGCGCTGGACCTCGAACGCGAACTGGAGCGCGTCCTCGACGATCTGTGTGAGCTCGCCGAAGGTCACGTCTATGTGGTTGATGCGGGTAGCGCCCTCGGCCTCGGCGGCCTCCAGAGCGGACTTCAGTATGCCGTCACAGATGCCCATCTCATGCATTGTTCGATCACTCCCGCGTCGTCAGTCTTCCCCGAGTTCGAGCTTCTGAGCTCTGATCTTCTTGCGTAGCAGGACCCTGACCAGCGCCATGCTCCCTTCGAACAGACCGATCATCGCCCCGGCCAGCGCCCCCATGCTCACCGGCGACCAGTCGGGCGTGATCATCGCAGAGATGATGATGATGACCACCCACACGGTGCGCCAGTTCTGGCGCAACGTCTTGTAGGGAACGACCTCGAAGTAGACCAGGTAGAACACCACGATCGGCACTTCGAACGCGACGCCGAAGCCGACCATGAACCACATCGCGAACTGCATCATGCTCGAGGCACGCAACATGAGCTCGAACGTCTCGCCGTTCTGCTCAACAAGCCACTGCGCGCTGGGCTCCAAGATCAACAGGTAACAAAACGCCACGCCTGCCGCAAACAACAAGACCGCGGCAAAAAACGTCCACAGGAACCAGCGACGCTCCTTGGGCTTGAGCGCCGGGACGAAGAACGCCAGAGCGTGGTAGATGATGACCGGGCTGCCTACGACCAGCGCCGCCCACACAGCCAGGCGAAAGCGGTTGGTCATGCCTTCAAGCACGTCGAACGTGAAGCTTCCCTGCGTGCCGATCGCGTTCTGGGCGGGCGCAACGAGCAGGTTGTAGATCTCGTCGCTCACGAAGTAGAGCCCCACAGCCAGGGCGCCCAGAACCAAGACGACGATGAACAGCCGACGCCGCAGCTCGGCCATGTGTCCCATGAAGGGCATGCGCTTGGGGGATACAGGCATGATTCAGCGCACTCACTCCTCCGTAGAGGTCGAGTGCTCCCCCTCTCGCTGAGTGTGTTCGGACTCCGCAGGCGTCTCTTCTGCGGCAGGCTCCTTGGCAGGCTTCTCGGCAGGCTTGTCGGCAGGCGCCTCGTCGGCCGCCTTCTCGGCAGGCTCCTTCTCCGCGCGCGCCGCCGCCTCCGCTTCGGCCTTCTCGGCCTGCACTTTCTCGCGGAAGTTCTTGCCCTTCTTGAACGGGTCGGCACTGGTGCCTTCCGAGGCGTACATCTCCGCTCGGATGGTCGACTCCATCATGTCCTGATAGCGCTTGAAATCACGCAGGAAACGGCCGAGGGTCCGAGCGAACTGTGGCAGCTTATCCGGCCCGAAGAGGAACAGCGCCACCATCGCGATGATGACGAGCTCTGTACCGCCGATGCCTAACACCGCACCACTCCTCACAGGCGAACGAGAACCGGGCCCTTGCGGCCCCGGAGACATGGGTCACAGTCTAGGAGGACATACCAGGCAAGACAAGCAAGCCTGCGTCCTCAGAATTCAGAGGCTTCCGCCATCGTCGAGAATACAGGGAACACCTTGTCCAACCCGGTGATCCGGAAGATCTTGAGGATGTTCTCCTTCGTGCAGACTAGGCGCATCGTACCTGAGCGCTCCTTGACCCTGCGAAGGCCGCTTACCAGCACACCCAGGCCGGAGCTATCAATGAACCCGACTTGTTCCAAGTCGATGACCAGATTAACGCAGCCGTCGTCCACGGCGTCGACGATCTCTGCTTTGAGCTGCGGCGCAGTGTAGACATCCACCTCGCCTTTGAGAAGGATACGGCAGATGTCATCTTCACGTTCAGTGTTGATGTCGAGTTCCATATGTCACATCCCGCCTCTAGGGCAATCGTCGCCAGCGAGATGATTGTACCGTGACGCCACGCCCACGACCAGGGGACTTGATGGCAGGAAAACGCCCGCCACAGTGAGAACGCCTCGACGTACGGGTACTAACACGTCAGTCCAATCAATCCGTCGCAGAGGATGCCATGTCGCTGAATATCCAGCTAGATGCCGTCGATGAACTGTGGATGCTGACGCTGATCGGGGACTTGGACTACAGTGAGTGCGCGGCATTCAGGATGACGATCGACCGCATACTGAAGCACTCGCCAAAATCCACCGTGGCCGATCTCTCGAGGCTGGACTATCTGGACAGCTCGGGGCTAGGTCTGCTCCTCTCGTTGTCAAAAGAGTACGGCGCCCATGGCGGACGTCTTGTACTGGTGACCAACGAGACGGTGAACAACATCCTGGAGCTGACCCGGCTTTCGGGGATCTTCTCCACAGCGGACTCAGTGGATCAGGCGCGTGCCATGGTGGCAGACACGGACTCGGACTGATCACCAGCAGAATCGTTGCACAACAGGAACAGCCGGCCCCGTTGGGACCGGCTGTTGATGATTCTGAACTCTGATTCCTACGGAGTGGTAGGAGCGCTCTCTGTCGCCGAAACGCTAGGGGTGACAGCCAGCGTTGAGAGCAGCTCGGTCGCATTGGCGACCTGTCCGGTGGTGTCGTCCACGTCTGCGGCTATGAAGGCACGCAGCGCATCGGCAGCTGCAGGGTCATTGGCATATGCGAGGGCGAAACCCTTGTTGCCCAGGACCACGACGTCATCGGGCGTGATCGCCAGCGCCTTGTCGTAATAGGCCACCGCCGCGAGCCACAGCGGCACCGATGCAGGCTGCTGACCGGACTCATACAGGGCCACAGCCCACTCAAAGTAACGATGTCCCGCGAACGCGAGAAGGTCCGGGTTCTCCGGGTCGGCTGCCAGCGCGGCCACCGCTGCGTCCACAGCCGGCTGATACTGAGCGGTGATACCGCTGTCTGTGGTCGCATCGCCCGTAGTGCTCGTCGAGCCGGCGCTGCCGCCAAACCCGACGAATGCCACGCCACCGAACACGAACGACAGAGCTACAAGCCAGATGACAGCCTTAACCCACAGGGGTGTATGACACTTGTCTACTGCCATGCACAACAACTCCTAACCGAT
>JBFHJN010000069.1:0-11136 GCA_041595875.1 Coriobacteriia bacterium | reverse complement strand
GCTTCAGAAGCACGCGCAGCCGGCGCCAGGGAGCGGCAGCAACAGCCGTCGGGTCCATCTGGTACTGCGTCATCATCAGCACCTCGACCTCGACCCACTGACGGACTAGGAACCCCCAGTGCCCAACGAGATGTTTGGCACCGTCCGTGACGCTTTTCCCTGGCCGTTGAGCCTGTCTGCGAACTCGGTCAGGATGGCGTTGACCTTGGGCCACGAACCAGGCTTGCTGGCCGCGACCTTGAACCGCTTCTCGCCGTCCTCACCCAGCGCCTGGTACAGCAGGGTGTCCAGCATCTGGAGCCGCACCGTGATCGACGCCAGCATGTAGCGAAGCATGATGGCACCGGTCAGGCGCGCGAAGTCGAGCTCGTAGACCTCACCGTCGAAGCGGAACTTCCAGGGACGGTGGTCCGTCTCGTCCAGGAAGGCCTCCAGCTCGGCGCTGTCGTCGAAGTCCTGGATGTCGTCGCGCGCGCGCAGCTCCTCAACCTGCGCGTCTGCCATCAGTCTTCGTCCGTGACGTCGAAGATGTCGGTGCCCGACACCTTGATGGCGCGGAAGTCGAGTGCGACCACCGAGGGGTTGGCGCCCTTGGTGTGCGGCACGTCCACCGACGACATCGAGATGGCATGTGGCACGTAGACGTCACGCGTCTTGGCCGTACCTGGTGCCTTGGTCCGGAACAGCAGCGAGAAGCTGTCGTAGCCGGTCGTGGCAGGCGGGGTGTAGCGCGTGAACCCCGCGGCGGGGGTGTTGGGCGTGATGGTGCCGCCACCCAACGCGCGCTGCAGCTGCGTGAGCGAGAACTGCGCGGCGACGCACCGGAAGTGCACCTCCTGTGAGTCCTTCAGCGTGGCGATGGGGTCGGGCTCCTCGGCCGGGGTGAAGAACGAGTACTCGAGATCGGCGACGATGTTGACGCCGTCCTCGGTGTAGCCCACGCTGTCCCAGTTGCCGGCAATGGCGGTCGTCGGGTTGGTGGGTCGGGCCTCTGGCACGCCGGCCGCTACCGGTGCCACATAGAGTTCGCCGGGTCCCAGTAGGACCTCGGTCGTGTCCTTGGCCATGGATCATCTCCTCAGTCGTCGGACTCTGGCTGGTCGTCCTGGTCGTTGTCGATCCCGTCATCGAGGATCACCAGCACCGGCCGGCCTCTGTACGTGCTGGACTCTACCAGCTCCTCGGCCTGGGACCGTGCCATCTTCACGGTTTGCCCGCGCTGCAGGATCAGGTCATCGTGGATGCGTACCTGCTGAATCACAACAGTCAGGTCGGGATGCACACCCACCTCTACCGTCTGCTTTCTACTGACCATCGCTTCTCCTCACTGTGGCGACGATGTCCATCCAGTACCGGGCGTCGCCCGTATCTGGGTCTTCCAGCTGCTGCGGCTCCTCGATCAGAGACAGGTCCGCCAGGTGCGCGTCGCCGCTCTCCCACTGGCTGAACGCCTTGATCTCGGCGATGAGGGTACGCACCACGGGGTCGGCCACCGCCCAGTTCGGGAACCCGTTGCCCTTGCGCCCGCCTAGCACGTTGATCTGCAGGCGCGCCGTGGTCACGGTGGCCTCCGGAAAGTTGACGATCCCCGGCACCATGCGCACCTCGACCCATGGAAAGACATCACCCGGATGCTTGGAGGACACGCTGGTACCTACCAGGCCGGCGATGGCCGCGTTAGCCTTCGCCCAGTTGATGAAGGTCACGGTTGGTGAGGGCACAACAGGGGCGGTCATGCGTACATCCTAGCTGCCGGCGTCGGTACGGGCCCGGTAGGACGAGTAGACCGGCTTGCCCAGCAACGAGCGGTCGCGGTACAACAAAGTGGCACTGCGGTGCAGGCCGCGTGAGGTCAGACTGGCACGTGCCTGGAGCTTGAACCGGCCTAGGGCGATCACCAGCGCCGGCCGCAGGAAGGGGTGCGGTGGGGTGTAGACCGTCCCCACCTCCTGGTAGATGGCGTAGGGCGTGCCCTCCGATCCGACGGTCAGCACCATCTCACCGGTTCCCGTGCGGCTGGCCGAACGCAGCGCGCGTTGGCTGATGGTGTAGCGGATGTTGCTGCGCAGCTTACCGGTCTCCACCGGGGCCAGACGCTTGGCCTCCTCAACCGCGATCACGCCTATGTTTTCAAGGGTACGTCGCAGTTGCGCGTCACGTTGCGGGAACCGGAGAATCTGCTTGCGGTCCAGTGTGATCTGCACACTGAAGAAGCTCTGCGACCCCGCCGAGCGTTGCAGGCGCAGCGCGCGCCTGATCTCGGTGTCGGCTACCGTGCCGGCTGCCGTGCGTGCAGTCCCACCGTCGCCGAGGACACGCTCGCGGGCGGTCACGCGCGGAGCTCGACGGCGGCAACCTCGTAGTGATCAAGTTCCGCGTCGAAGTCGGTCCACTCGACCACCAGACCCTCGATCTGGTAGGTCTTGGCGCCCACCACCACGCGGTCGAACCGCTCAGGTGTGATGGTGGGGTAGACCCAGATGGTCACAAACCCATCGTCCAGACGCCGCTCGGTGCGCTGGTCCGTCTGTGGCTTGACCCCCTGCACGTGCACCGGGTGGTTGCTGGCGTACGCCACGTACGCCGCGTCCGGATCACCAAACTCGTCCACCGAGGCCGTGGTATCCAGGCGCGAGAAGGTGGCCCGCTGCGGCAGGTACTCCAGGTCGATCATGCGCCTATGCTACCGGGAGTAGGTCGGCGAGCTCGGTGAAGTCGACGTCCAGCTCCACTAACCCAACCCCCCACTGCTGCGCCGCGGCCAACGCGTTGCCGCGGGTCCACGTGTCGCCGTCCAGGACGAGACCAAAACGTCCCACCTGCCAGGAGGGTCCAGGGGCGCGTCCCGCCCCAAGTGACATAGTCGGCTGCTGTCGTATCCCACCGGCATCGATGAGCTCGCGTACGTCTGCCACGTTCTCAGGTACCTCAAACCGGTTGGTGTAGGGGATAAAGTAGATCATGGTACGTCAGCCACCACGTAGAGGTAGTCCTCTCCTGGCACCCCAAGAAGTATTGGCTCACCGGTTATGCGCGACCACTGCACCGTCTCGTCGGTGTTGCGCGACACCACCAGGCCCACCTTCCGCTCGCCTGTGGTCGTCTCCCAGATATGACTAACGTAGACCACGTACTCGTTGATTCCATCACTCACAACGCGCAGCTGCCCCAACCACACGTCACGACCCAGGTCCACACCCTCCTCAAGCTGGATCGTCTGGAGCGAGTGACGCGTCAAGGTACCAGGGATGGTGATGCTGTCGATCCGCGTTGACACAAGCGCGTCGTCCACGACGGCACCGTTGTCCAGTAGCAGACGCGCACGCGCCTGTACCGCCAGAAGGTCGCGCTGCAGCTCCTCGATCACCCCTTCCGGAAGCTCGATGCGCCCGTCCGGGCGTACGTCCCAGCCCTCCGTCAGACCGAGTATCCCCCGGTAGGCACCACGCGCCTCTTCCATCATCTCGTCAAAGTATTCCCCACGCGCGAACCGTTGCAGCACCTCGAACTGCGTTGAGGAGACGCGCTGCACCGCGTTGGTAAACATCTCACCACGCTGGTCAATCAATATGTTTTGAAGCCCAGCCGGCACGAAACGCCTCGTTGGAACTTCGTTTAACTCTCGTGCCAGGTCTGGTGCCTGTGAGGATGCCAACACCGGGATGGCCGCCTTCTCGCGCTTCACACCAAACAGCGGCAGGCGCCCGGAGTCGATACCGGGATCGGGGTCCAGGCGCAACCACCGCGCCGTGCGCCCAGGGTCACCAACACCGGAATCGAGCATCCTGGTGATAGGGCTACCACCCACCGACAAGGAGTAGTCCCACACCGCCTCGAAGATGCTTTCCGTCCAGGTACCCAGCGGCAGGTACTTACCCGTGAAGAAGAAGGTACCCTCACGATCGATAGGCACGAACTCCAGTATCTCACCGTTGTCGGCCTGCCGCACCAGATAGTTGGCACCGTGGCCGTCTAGGTTGTCGGTAACCAGGTTGAGCAGCCGCGCGTTTCCCAGTTGCTCCAGCTCGTTCGTGGACAGCGCCTCACCACGCGCCAGTCTTCGAAGGAAATCACGCGGACCCGTGAAGTCGTCACTGGCCAGTAGGCGATCCAACGTGGTGAGCTCCTCACGCAGGTCCATAACCGTGTAGCGACCTACCTCGTTCAACATGATGGAAGGACCTGAGGCCGGCATGTTGATGCCGAGACGCTGTGCCAACCACACGTTCCACCGCTCAACGGCCGGCCCAAGGCGTCCGTCGTAGCCCTCGAAGGGCTTGATGAAGAACCCGTTGTTGGTAAGCAGCGGCGCGCCGTTCTGCCCGTGCGCGGCCAGCGAGACGGGCTCCCAGCCCAGCTCCGTGAGGAGCCTCCGCAGGTCACTGTGGAAGGTCAGCAACTCGTTGGTGGCGAAGAACTCGTCAAACTTGGTGACCGTCTTGGTCACCCCGCCACCAAACCCGTCCTCCCACAACTCAATCATGATGCGGTCTGCCGCGTCGCGTGGCCCAAACTCGTCCAGAAGCTGTGCCCAGCGTGGTGGCAGCAGCACGGAGCTGACGCGGCTGTATGCCAGCAGGCCATCAAGCTCGGCGCGGCGCGCCTCAAACTCCAGGATACGTATCTCCCCAAACCTGAGCCGCTCGGCGAACTCCGTGATCCGCTCGTACTGCCCCTCCAGAAACTCTGGGACGATAGCCCCGCCTAACTCAGCACGTCGCGCCTCAGACAGTGGCAGGATGTCAAACACGTTCGGCGGATTCTCTGCCAAGAACTGGCGCAGCTCGCGCGCTGGACGCGACACACCGATGGTTATAGGTGCCTGCTCCAGTTCCAGCGTTGACACCGTTCGCACGCGTGCAACCACATCGAGCAGGTTCTCCGTGAACTGGTCAAGCTGCTGCAGGCGCAGTGTAGGCTCCCACCCAACCACCGCGGCGTCGGCAACGGGAGCCGCCGCACCGGCACGCGCGCCCACCCCCCGCAGCAGGTCCTGCTCAAGCTGTGTGACCTCCTCACGGAAGGTGCGCGTGATACGCGCGACGTCGGTTTGTCGCGCCAGCGTTGTCGCGTCGATCTCCTCGGGGGTGGATATGGCCGTGACGGCGGCTGGCGCTCCACCCGAGGCACCACGAAGTCGCTGCGTCAGGTCACTTGCTGCGCGTCGCCAGACGGCAGGAAGGCGCTGACGCACGATCTGCCGCTCGAAATCGCCGGCTGCCTTCAGCATAGGACGCACGTAGTCCACCAACTCGTGTTCAAGCTGGCGCAGGCGTTCGAATGGGAACTCGATGATCTGCGCGTAGGGGCTGCTGCTGACGCGCTCCACCGACTCGGTGATCACGCGCCTTCCAGGTTCACTAAGCAGTCCAGACAACGCCACATAGGCCGTACGCGCACGTGCTACGGCCACAAGTGCCTGCGCCGTGGTCTTGGCTACCTTGCCGACGCGGTTGGCCGCATCCAGCTGCGTGGTGCGGTCCGCGCGGCCGCGCCCCGGCACGGGGTAGAAGTGCCGGGTGCAGTTGGGGTGCGCCAGGATGTTCTGCATGGCGTACTCGACCGTCCACACCTGGCCGTTGGCGTGCGCGCACGTGGCATCCTGGTCGCCATCGGAAACCTCGACACGCCCCACACCCGTCTGGCTGAGGTAGTTGAGTGTGCCGGCGTTGAACGCCTCGGCGGTGCGCGTGCGCACCACCATCCGCGCGTACGCCTCCGGTTGCCACCGGCGTCCGGCCGCGTCGGTAGCCAGCAGGTCGCCCTGCCAGACACGCTCCTGGACGGCCTGTGCGAAGGTGGTGGGTGTGAGGTCCCCACGCAGAAGGGCGTTCCGGAGCGCCTTAGGCACGGCCTCAGGCGAGACGGCGCGCAGGTTCTTGTTGAGTAGGCCCTCGGTCCACCCGCGCCGACGCAGAAAGTCCTCGCGTGTGGCACGCATCGAGGCGCCAAGCCGGTCGGCGGTGTCGCGTGAGATGAGCGCCATCGCCTCGTCGTCGAAGGGGGTGAGCTCCAACCGCGCGTCGTTCAGTAGCGCCTGCGCGGCCAGACGTCCCTGCACGTAGGCGGAAGGTATCTCACGCGTGCTCCACGCGTCGATCCGCTGCGTCAGCGCGTTGAGCGAGCGCGTCAGGCGGCGCTGCTGCTCCGACAGAATCTGCCGCTGCGCGCCCGCCGAGAGACCTGAGTAGGGCAGGTCGCGCGTGCTCTCCTCAACGCTGGAAAGAATGTTTTGGTAGCGCTTGAACTCGCCCAAGATGAAGGCAATTGCGCGCTCCTCGGGGCTGGGCCCGATGTTGATGGCCATGGCAGGCTGAAGCTACCACAGCCGCGATAGATCACCCGCGTCAACTGCCTCGTCGATGATCTCCACGGCGCGCGTGATGTCGCCCACCTGGGTGCCCTCGTCCGGGATGGCGTTGAGCAGCATCCCGGCCGCGTACGCGCTCAGGCCGGCCTCGCGCGCCCAGTACCGGTACTGCGCCATGGCCATCGCGTGGCTCTCGCCGCCACCGGCGTAGGACTCGGCCACCTGCCCAATGCGTCGAGAGGTCCTATCCGACCGCGCGTCTGCCGCCTTGAGGAGCCACCCCAGGGCCACCGCGCCCTCGTTCGAGCCGGCGCGGTCAAAGAGGAGTTGTAGGTCATGGTCGCTGAACCTCGGCTTGGCGCCCTGATCACGTAGAAGGAGGCGCAGCTCATCGAACTCACATAGCTGGTCCAAGCCGCACCTCCTCCACGCCCCGCCCGCCCGGGTCAGTCAACTGCGCGTAGCGCCTCCACGAGCTCGGCCTTGCTCATGCTAGACCGGCCCTCGATGTCTGCCTCCGACGCCAACCGGCGCAGGTCGTCCACGGACAGCTCCTCCAGCGAGTCCTCCGGGGCGTTCTCTTCCTCGACCGGCTGCGGTCGCACGGTCTCGGTGGTCTCTGCGTCGCTGACGCGTACCCCCTTCACGTCTGCACCGGTCACGTACGCAGCACCTCTGCGCTCCTCCATGGGTCTCCGTCTCCTTAGGTCTGAACTGCCGATGGCCATGTGATGAACCCTACCAGGAGGGGTCCCAGGCGGGACCCCTCCAAGCTCAGGTGCGCCGATTACGGCAGCGTGACCTCCCACACCGACAGGGTCGGAGACATGAGCAGGCCGCGCCGCGTGCGCGCCACCATCTGCGTGTCGATGAGCCGCGACAGGTCCGCCGGCCGGTCGACATCCACCCGAAGGTCGTGCTTGACGAACTCGAACAGGTTCCGCTGCGGCTGGATCAGGTAGCAGGTACCTGCCGACGCGCCCGCGTAGTTGAACGTGAGTCCGCCCATCTCGACGTCGTTGCCGTCGTAGGCGATGATCGACGTCAGCTGGTTGACGCTGGGCGTCGGGCCGGCCGTGTCCGTGATGCGGCCGAGCAGCACGTCGATGTCGCCACCCGCGGCCACCGTGCCGATGGACGGCCGGTCACCGATGGCGAGCGCGTCGTTGATGTTGTACGCGTCCGCGGTGGCGCAGAGGATGGTGGTCGGCCGGATCGGCTTCTTCCGCCCCAGGCCGTCCAGGTTCTGCGCCGCGTCCTGCAGCGCCTGTCGAAGCGTGGCCCGCGTGTCCTCGATCTTGTTGCCCGTGGGCGTCTGCGCCGCCGTCTGGTTGCCGTCTGCGGCGTAGTTGGCGTACGTCAGGATCGGGGAGATGTGCAGGTGGTCGAGAAGCGCGTTGTACGCGCGGCCCACAGCCTCGTTGGCCATGTCCACGCGCCAGCCCTCGTCGTAGACGAGGATGTCCTCGTCCCACTCGAATCCCGCGGTGTACGTCAGGATCGGCACCGTCACGCCCTGCTCGACAGCGGTCGTACCAAACCTGACCTCCTGGCCCTCGACGTGCTCCAAGAACACGACGTTGGCGTAGAGGATGTGGTTGGCATCGAGCAGCCGCGGGAAGTTGGCGTTGACGATGGTCCGGTACAGCGGGTTGTAGAGCGTCGGGATCGCGTCGCGACCGAGCTCGATGTCCACCGTGTACTTCTCGGCCAGTTCCGGGTTGGCATCATCGAGCCCCAGGAACTCACCTACCGGCTTGTCGAGCCGCAGGCGCCGCATCTCGCCGGTGGGTCCCACCGGGATGTCGATGTGGCGCACGTTCGGACCCCACCGGTAGTAGGCGCGTTGAACGCCGGCCTGAAGACGCGCGCGCAGGATTTCCTGCCTCCGCGTCTCCTGTGTAGTGATCTGAGCCATGTGTTCGTCTGCCTCCTTACGCCTGAGCGACCGGGTCGCCGAAACCCTGAGGCGCGACGAGCATCCAACCGACCCCACCAGCTGCCAGTACCTGTCGCGTGACACGACCGACGTAGCGGTTGCCCGTGGAGGCGTCGGTGAAGGCGCTGCCGTCCCAATAGACGGGCGTCCCTACCGTCCAGTCACCGACCTTGCTTGGCAGGGTGACCTCACGCTCCTCCTGACCAATGCTCAGCGACACGGACTCACCGACGAGGGAATCCTCGTCCGCGAACCCGAAGTAGCCGCTGACCTCGTACGGCTCGTCCTTCGTCGTTCCACCGGCGGGCGACGTCACGACGACGGACTTGCCGTCACTGACCTTGTGACCCATTCCTACTCCTCCCAGCTCGTGTGCGAGCGCGGTGCCTTGTCCGTCGTCTTTCCGCCCACGACCACCGGCACCTTACCGGATGAGCCGTTGAGCGCTGCGACGAACTCGAGCTCGGCAGCGCCTGCCACCTCACCCGCGAGCTCCTCATCGCTCGCGCCGGGATCGACCGTCAGCACCAGGTGCGAGATCGCCGCGCGCTGCGCGAGCTCTCCCGTGATCTCGGTGCTCTCCTCGACGGCGGCGCGCACGCGCTCCTCGTGACGCTCGCGTGTCGACGTCTCGTGCATGTCGGTCACGACCTGCACGAGCTCGCCCACGGGCGCCTCGGCCCCAAGGTCCAGCGCCGTGCGCATCTCAGCGATGGCACCCACCGGCTCGGCGAGCTCCTGACGTACCTGCTCACGTCCCTCCTCGCGCAGCGCATCCGCGAGCGCGGCAGGGATTTCTGCCAGCGTGAGACTGGCGATGACCTCCTCACGAGTCATCGGTTCCTCCTCTTCCTCAGCTCCAGCCTGCTCGCTTCCGACGCTCACAAGCTCCGTTTCCATCCCAGCGCGCCCCTTGGGCGTCCAGTCGATCGACCACAGGTCGAACTTGGTGACCAGGTTGGTCTTCTCGTCAACCTCGCGTGTGCCAAACACCGACACGGAGTCCACCGTGTCGGCGCCGGCCTCGGCGAGTCGAATCTGCGTGCGAAGCTCGGGTGCCGTCGGCGGTACATAGCCCTTGACCAGCAGCCGCTGGTCCGCCTCGTCGTAGGTGGCTCCCACCCAGGAGGTGACCGGCTCGCGCCACTCCCAGTCCACCCTGTCGGGGTCCTGGTGACCGCGGTAGCCGGCCGCGCGCCGTTCGTTGATCTGGCGCGCCAGGTCGCGCAGGATGTCTGCGGTGTAGGTGTATCCGCGGCCCTGCTGCCCCCGTCCAGGCCGGATGGCGACGGTGGCAAACATAGGGTCGGGATCGATCTCGCGCAGCGCCTCCAGGTTGAATCCTGGCGCGTACGGCACCTCTACCGCCGTGGCCAGAAGCTCACCCGAGAGACCCTGCACCGATCCCTGCGTTCCGGTCGGCTTCGTCTGTGGCATCGCTATCAAGCTCCTCGATCAGGCGTAGCGCGGTACTCACACGTTCGGCGGCAATGCGGTCAGCCTCGCCCTCGCCTCCCTCTACTGTATACGCGCGAAGCGTTGGTATGAAAGCACGTAGGTCCTCGACTGCCGTCTCACGACTCATCAGCTCCGCCTCGATGGCCGTCACCAGCGCCTCGATTCGGGCGCGCAGCGCCTCACCCTCCGTCTTGGTGTCCTTGGTGGAGGTGTCGTCCCAGTGCACCGACACGGGCGCCCGGGTACCAAGCATCGCGGTGGCAACGCGACCCACCAGCTCCCAGTCGGGGGTGGTGTGCCCGCGCTTGCGTTCCACCTTGTGCACGAGCGGAGCCGACTGCTCAGACACGCTGGCCTTGGATGAGGCGATGGCGCCACCGAAGGCCCACTCCGGCACCTCGGTGACGTCGACGATGTTCAGGAAGATGTACTCCAAGAGCGTGTTGGTGTCACCTAGCGGGGCGCGTGCCTGGATGATCTCGGCACCGTCCTTGGGCTGGCCGGCCCCGCCTGTCCCCGGCTCCGGTAGCGGGCTCTCGAAGAACAGGACCTCCTTGCCCTTGAACCGCAGCGTGCGGTTCGTGACCTCGGCCTGCGTGAAGTTCTGCTCTAGGAACTTCTTGACGTCGTGCGAGCGCACGATCAGCTTGGCGGTCGAGTGCAGTTGCGATGCCGAGCCGGCGTGCATCATGACGTCGTGGTAGAAGCGCATGTACGGTTCCACCGGCTCCAGCTCGGACCGCCCGTAGAGCTCGTTGGGCTCGGCCTCGTTGAACATGGCCACCATGGGGACAAACCCCAAGTTGTTCGGCACGGTCCACCCCTGGCGTGTGTGCTCCCACTCATACTCGTAGCGATCGGAGTAGACGTCCTCGTACAGGGTACGTTCCTGCAGTGAACCGTTATCCTCCACCATCAACGCATGCCTGATACGTACCGACTCCACCGCCGTGATGTCCAGCTCCGTCGTGCGCACCTCGAACGAGTCGGCCACGTGGTAGGTCAGGTCGACCCAGTTGGCATCATCCCCACGGTACAGCGCCTGGTAGGCCGGCGACCGGTTGCCCGGCAGCAGGCGCACCAGCACCGAACCGTCGCGGAACAGCGCGCGGTGTGAGCGCAGCACCTTGCCACCCCACCGCGCCGAGCTCAAATCCAGGCGCTCCTGCGCGCTGGCCTCAGCATCCACGCGAAACATCGGCACGCCCATGAATCCCACGGGGACGTTGACGGCCGGCCGCGCAAACCCGGCGCCCAGCTTGTAGCGCGGGTCGACGTTCCGGTACAACGCACGGGCCAGACCCACGTCCACCCGGTCTGATATGAGTGAGTAGCTGGATGAGAAGGGTCCGCTGACGGACGGTAGTCCGCCCTGCAGTCGCAGGTTCGAGGCGTCGACGGCCCTGGACCCAAACCACCGCTCACGAAG
>JBFHJN010000068.1:0-11825 GCA_041595875.1 Coriobacteriia bacterium | reverse complement strand
GGCATTCGTCAATTGCCAGTTCGCGGAACACATCAAAATAACAGTGCCGCCTTCTGGGTTCACATAGATATTCCCAATTTCGACGTAGCCAGTGCTCCAGCCGGTGAAAGATGATGCGGTCGCGTAAGTCACCGGGATGGTGACGGCGTTGGGGCCGATCTTTGCCGTCGTGACAGCTAGAGCATTGATGTGCGCGGTGTTGATCATCGCCGTGTTCGCCTTGAGCGAACTGGCCTCGATGTCTCCGCGCACCGTGACGTTGCGGAACTCGGCCGTGCCGTCCTTGTTGATTCGCCACCCCGCCGAGCCGGGCACGTAGTTGGTCGACTGGATGATGTTGCCGATGTACGCGTTCTCGATCACGCCCGTGGCGATGAAGGTCGCGATGTTCGCAGCTGTGATCTGTCCGGTCACCGTGCCGGCCTGGCCTAGCGTGAAAGTCGCACCCTTGGTCGCGTCGTTCTCCGGCTTGCCGGTACCGGAGATTGCCGACCAGACATTGACGTCGGTGGCGGCGACCCCATTAACGGTGCCGGTGACGTTGCCCGAGAAGGCCACGCTGGCGCTGGGCCGATACGGGTTCTCGCCCGCCCCGGTCGCCTTGACCAGCGTGCTCTTGATCACCCCGGCAGCGTTGATGTCCTTGTCGACCGAGCGGTACGCCTGCACCCCGAAGGTGTAGTGCTGGTCTGCTGCGGTGCCGAAGAGGATGAAAGCCCGCTTGGCCGCCGGCACGGTATAGACCGTCTCCTCCGCTGGCGTGGTGCCGAATGTGTATGCCGCCCCGCTGGCCGACTGGCGCACATAGACGAGGAACCCGTCGATGTCGCCCTCGGCGCCCGACCAGCTCCACTCGAAGCTGATGTCCGCGGACCCGTCCGCCTGCAGCGTGTGATCGACCGCGGTGCCGTCGGTGGCGACGGTCGGCGCGGTGACGGCGGCGCCGTTGCGGTCGTTGCTCGCGTTGAAGTTGGTGACGGCGGTGGCGACCGTTTCGGCTGCGACGCCATTGACCAGCGTGCCTGCCGGAGCGCCCACCGTCGCACCGTCCTCCGGCTTGCCCGTCCCATCGACCTTCGTCCAGTCGGTGTAGGGGATGTTCGATGGGCCGATGGCGAACGGGACGTGTTCTGCGTAGCCAGGATTCACGACGGCGAACTTGTCTGCCCGCACGACGAAGGACGAGGATACCTGGCCGCCCCCGCCTTCGACGCCCAGCCCGACCCCGGCGACGTAGGGCTCGCCGGTCCCGCCGTCGACCTGGGCGCGAACCGTCCAGGTCGCCGAGACTTTGTTGCTGAGATCCACCCGCGCGTCTTCTTCGGTCTGTAGCGCCGCGCGAATCGTGTTGCCGCCGGTGCCGAGTACCTGGGCCTCGACTTGCGTCCATTTCGTGGCCTGGCCGAGGGACCAGTTCGCGACCAGGTTCTCGCCGGACTGGATGACGGAGGTGGTCACCCCGGTGATCTCGGCCAGCGCGGTGTTGATCGCGCTCACGATGGCCAGGTCGTTGTTCACTCGGACCGTCTCCTCGGAGAGGATCAAACCCTCGGCGTCATCGACCCGCCCATTCACTGCGGAGATGTCCTGCACCAACACCCCGTCCTGGTCCGCGCGGGCGAGGCGCTCGTCGTAGATCAGGCCCGAGGCGAGGGTGCCCAGGGTGAGCCCGGTCGGGTCGATCTGGCCGAGGATCTTGACCGCCAGTGACTCGCGCGCAGCTACCTCGGAGCTGTCAGCCGTCGAGCGGGCCACGCGCTCCGCGTAGATCAGGCCTTGGGTGAGCTGAGTGACGTCGGTGCCCGTATAGCTGCCCCGCACCTGGGTGGCCAGCGTCTGGCGGTTGGTGACCTCTGCGGAGATGTCCCCCTCGTTGGTCGAGATTCGGCCCTCGTGATCGTCGATCGACAGGGTGTGCGCGGCGACCACTTCGCCCAGCGAGGCGTAGTCGCCCACCTTCTGCCAGAAGTTCGTGTCGGTCGGCAGGTTCCCGGTCGTCTGAGCCGTGGCCCGGTACAGCTTGCCCTGGTACTTGACCATGTCGCCGATCTCGTACGTCGTAGCATTGTCGTAGTCCGACGTGCTCTCGAGCTCGGCCAGGGCTACATTGATCTCGCCGATAGCCTCCTGCCGGGCCAGCGCTTCGTCGAGCACCGCCTTCTTCGCATCGGTATCGACGGCGGTGATCTGTTCGCGCAGCTTCTGATACACCTCGCTCGAGAACAGCCACTGCGTCACCGAGGGCGGCACCCCGCCGGCGGCGGTGCTCGACAGGGACGCCGCGGCGCGGCTAAGCGACTCGACGGAGCCCTCGGTCGATTGCAGCGCGGTGAGCACGTCCTGTACGGCTTGCGCGAAGCGGCGCACCGCTGGATCCTGAATTGCCGTCGTCGCCGGCAGCCCGGGTGCGATGGGCTTGACTTCGATCGCCATCAGACGGCCCTCAACTCTTCGAAGGATGCGCCGAGCGACACCTCCCGCACGACCGCGGTGCCGAGGAGCTTGACCGACCAGCGCGAGGCCGACAGGCCTCCTGGCAACCGGAACGAGGTGCGCCCGGTCACGGCCTGCGAATGCCGCAGCGCGCCGTCGGCGTATATCTGGATCGTCACCGAGCCGGTGCAGTCGATCACCCCGGCGGCGAAATTGACCGGTAGCGGGAAGAGCTTGTCGCCCGAGTGCCAGGTGTAGGTGAGGTTCGTGCCGCCTCCGAACTCAGCAAAGCCTGTTGCCGTGGTGACGAAGAGCTGATCCGTCGTGCCCGACACCGACGCCCCGTAGAGCGCCTGGCCAACGTCGAGTCGGGCGAAGGAGCCGGCCGCCTCGTCGAGCCGGATCAGGAACGGCTGCTCCGTCGCGGCGGTCGGGTAACTCGGGTCGATGAGGCCCAGCACGTAGCCGTCGTGGTGCGCGAGGCGCATGTTCAGCCTCGTGCCCCCGTAGGCATCGCGCCAGTCCTTGCGCGTGAATAGCGCTTGGCTGTCGCGCAACGATGGCTGGCCGCCGAAGACTGCCACCAAGCCGTCGTTGCTCGCGTAGATCGCCGACCCTTCAACGCGAGTCGCCGCTGTGTCGCCCCAGCCGGCCTGCTCGATTGGAAGCAGCTGCTGGCTCATCTGTGTCGGGTGGCTGCCGCTGACGATGTAGGGCTGGGCCTGCGTCGTCACGAGCAAGCCGCCCTCGATGGCCACGACCGCGATCAGTGCATGCGGAAACGACATGCGGTAGGGCCAGGCGTGCGGCCTGTATGGTTCGCTCAGCACCAAGTCGCGCCCGCTCGAAGCGGCGAACACCCCGTTGCCCGCGTAGGTCAGGTTGGCGATCGGTACCGGCGGCGGATCCCAGCTCGTGCTCTGCAGCGTCGTGGTCGTGGCGGGTTCGGTCGAGACGTCGTTGAAGCTCGCCACTCCGCCCGAGAGCGTGGCCGGCGTCGGGTTGACCAGGAAGTAGTCCGTGTTCTGGTTGCCGGGGTATGTCCGGTAGAAAACGATGCCTGTGAGCGCCTGCTGGCCCGCCGGCGGGGTGTGCGTGACGGTGTAGGTCACCCCCTGGCCCACTTCCTTCTCGATCGACACCGGCGAGCTCGGCGCGCTCTCCTCTCCCCAGATGTTGATCGCCACCGCGACGACCACGATCGTCTCGGTCGCCCCGCCGGTCGCCGCCCCGAGCACGAAGGTGGGCGCCGCCGGCGCGGTCACGCCGACATCCCAGTAGGCCGTGGGCTCGCCGGGTGACAGGTTGATCGCTTTCATGTTCGACGTTTGCGCCACCCGCAGCGGATCCCCGTGCTTGCGGTAATAGACCCGGTTGTAGGCATCGTCGATCGTCGGCGCGAGGTAAGCCCGCGTCGGCTTGTTCCACGCGAAGAAGTTGACGCCGTCTGCGGTGAAGACCGAGCGGACCGGTTGCGCGCCGGCGGCGGCGGCGTACTCGGTGGGCAGCCCCTTGAGCGGGCGCAGCTCACCGTGCGCAAAGTCGCAGTTCTCCGCGAGTTGGGCGGCGTCTTCCGGCAGCCGATCGGGCGGCAAGCGCGGCACTTCGCCGTTGAATTTGCGCAGGGACAACGTCGTCACGTCACACTCCGAAGATGGCTCGGACCCAAGAGCGCTGCCACGCGAAGAACGCACGCATGTTGGCCGCTGCCGTGGTTTCGAAAGCCTGGTGCCAGCGACACCAGTCGTTGATGGGGTAGGCCTTGGCCGCGCGGGCGTGCACCGCCGGCGTGGTCTTTACGAGATGCAGGGCCACGTACTCACCTCCTACCTGAGCTTGCGGCGGGCGTCATCCCACCGGGCGTAGATCGACAGGGCCACGCCGAGCAGCATCGCGATCGGCGAGATGTAGGCCAGGGCCGACGGGCCCAGCAGCGCGCCGGCCGCGGCGGCCACCGCCGCTACGTCGTCTGGCGTGACCGGCACAGCCGTGGCTTCGACCACCGGCGCGCCTGTTGCCACCGATACCGCGGCCCCAACGGCACCGGCTGCGGCCAGGACGCCGCCCGCCACGGTCCGCGATCGAGTCAGCGGCTTCACGGACGGTTCGAAACCGGCCATGACCGCCGCCCGGTCGTAGGTCGCATCGTCGTACCACTGCCGGCGCCCATACTGCTCGGGGGGCCCGTTCTCGTGGCGCACGATGGCCCGCGTCAGCGCCAGGTTGATGTGCCGATCGAGGAAATCCAGACGCTCGTCCGGGTCGAAGCCGGTGAGCCTGGCCACATGCTGGACGTAGGCCCCGGTGTTGTTCTCTTTCTTGGGCGCCCAGCGCTCGATGACCCCGCGCAGCGTGTCCAGGCCATGGTGCTCCTGGTAGGTGATCAGCAGGCGCATGAGACAGCGCAGGCCCGCCTCCGGCGTGTCGAAGACGATGAAGCGCGGATCCCCGCTCTGGTCGGCGGCCATGCCGAGCCACCGATCCTTGGTGCGATCCACGTTGCCCGGGTTGTGGTTGCGAATACCTCTCGGCAAGCTCTTGCCCATGTCACCCTCCTCCGAGCAAACTCAGCACGATGGTCCAGACCACCGTCGCGATCGCAGCACCTACTGCCACGCCTTGCTTGAAACCTTCTGCTTCTGGATCCACGCTCGAGCCTCCTCGTCCGTCTTGAAGTGCCGCACCCGCACCGGGCGCAGCTCCCACACCCTGTGCCGCCCCCTGAAAAGGATGACCAGGTTGTCCCGGGTCCAGACCCGGGACTTATGTGGCACGTACTCACGTACGAAGATCCGCTTCCAGCCGCCGAACTCCGCAGTGCCGAAGTGTGGAATCAGCCCGGCGAAGTGCAGGCTCCGTCGCGTCCAGAGATACGAGCGAAAGCGGCTCGCTCCCCAGATCCACATCGCGACGATGAAACAGTTGAGCAACATCGCATCGTCATCGAATCACATCGTTGCTCGGTTGTCGGAGGAACACCGGGTATTCCGACTTGGTGACCCAGAACAGATGGCACCGGTGCCGGAACCGCGCGACGACGCGCACTGCATCCTGCGGCGCGGCCACGAACCACGGGCCCCACGCCTGCGGACCCTTGCTCCGGGTGACCAGCGTCTGCTTGCCGGGCCGCTCCAGGAATTCGAGATCCACGATGGCCGGCAGTCCGATCTCCGGCTCGGCCACGGCAAACCCCTCGATCGGGGTGCAATCCTCGCGCCGCTTGTCCATCCAGCCGGAGACGTAAACGCCTCCTGCGGTCTGGATGGTCTTGGTCACGACAAAGGGCTCCACGACAGGGAACCAGGTCCGCTCGATCCAGGGGCCCAGGGCATACACGAACGCGATGGGGCCCAGCAACAGGCCCCAGACCGTATAGGAGCGCCGCTGCCAGGTGGTCATCGTGGCCCTCCTGCGCGGCCCTCATATATCCGGACCCAGAACTTTGCGCCCTTGGCTCCTTGGTGTCCGCTCATTGCGATGATCAACGCCATGTATGGTCCCTCGATGTTGGTGCTCAAGCATGCGAAGTACGCAAGGATCCCGAAGAACGAACAGATGACGAGATCCAGCAAAAAGTTGGGCCAGCTCCACTGCTCCCCCTCTCGCACGCGGGTGGCGTACTGCACCGCCCCGCCCCACGTCGCCAGGAAAAGCGCGAAAAGCCAGGACAGGTAGTTCTCGAAGAGGCGATGGATCCAGTCCGAGTTCATCGCACCGCGCGGACCCGCAGCCGCGAACGCGACCGCCACTGCTGCCCTTGGCTGTAGGCCTTGTCGGCCTCGGTCTGAAACACGCCCTGGAACACCGAAGCCGTCTGCGGGTCGTGCGTCGGGGTATTGGGCACGAGCTTGATCCGTGCGATGGTTCCCGCCACGACGCCAGAGCGCCACTCGTTGTAGAGCCGATCGTCGAGCTCCGTTGCACCCTGCTTCGGTCGCGTGACCACGGTAAGCTGCAGGGAGCCCGCCTGGTCCGGTACGGGGTACAGGCGCAGCACGTCGGCGGTCGGCTGCCAGAACGACCAGGGGGTGCGCCGCTCGGTTTCCCCCTGCCGCTCGGGCCGCACCGGATCCAGTGCAACGGTGCGATTGCCCACCGTCAGCATCGCATCGACCACGCGGTACGGCACTGCGAACCGATCGGCCGCCTCCACGTCGAGCTCAGCAATACCGGCGATGACGGGAATCGCGTCCGCCCGCTCTCGCAGCACCTCGGAGACACGACAGAACTCGTCGGCCGCATCCCACAGCATCTGATCGACGAGCGTCTCCGGCACCCCCACGCAGTAGGGCAGCACGAAGGGGTAGAAGGCGGACAGCGGCTTCGCCATTTACACCGCTCCGGCCGCGCGCGGCGGCAGCCCGCCGACGTTGGCGACGTTCGGGCTCGTGACCGTCGCCGCGCGAATGCCCAGGCCCAGCGCGTTGGCGAACTGCTGGTAGTGCGCCTGGGCGCGCTGCAGGTTGCCTGCGTACTCGGCGTCCTTGCTGAAGGCCCGATAGCACACGTAGTCGACCAGGGCCCCGGTGTAGATGTCCTCTTCGGTGAGCTGCGTCGAGGCGATGTTGGCCTCGAGGATCTCGGTCGGCGTGCGCGAATAGGCGAGCTCGAGCTTGGCGGCGGCGGCGGCCGGCGGATAGACGTAGAAGATCCGCGGGTAGCGCTCGTCGAACATGAAGTGCTTGGTGACCGCCGACGCCTCGGTGTGCCAGTCGGGGCGCTGCGCATCGAGCACCTCGCGCTCCACGATGCGGGTGGCCTTGCCCGGCGAGTCGTCGCCGTTGATGTTGCGCACCACGTCGAGCAGCCGCGAGCCGTCTGCCGGGATCTCCTGCTTCGTGCCGGCGGCCAGCGCCACCGTGGCAATCGTTGCGTACAGGTCCGGGCGAGCGATCGCCACCTCACGACGTCCGTCGTTGAGATAGCGCAACAGCTCGGCGATCGGCCAGCGAACGTTGGTTTGGTCCTGGACGATGTCACCGGCGCGGGTGAGCACGTCTTGTGCGGTCAGTGCCATGTCAGATCACCCTCTTGCCCATTTGCCGACGGACGGTGTCGATCAGGTCGGCCTTCTTGGCGCTACCGTCGAGCTCGACGCCGAAGTTGCGCTGGGCATATGTCAGCAGTTGCGCCTTGGTCATCGTCTCGAGATTGACCAGAGGCGCCTCGTTTTCCTCGATCTCGGGCTCGCGCCGCGCCTCGGGTTCGACGGTGATCGGCGTCTTCTCCTCGCGCGCATCCGCGAACTCGGGGTGCTGCAGCAGCTTGACGGCCGCCGCCGCCGGCACTTGTTGCTCGTCACCGAAGGCCCACTCGAGGTCGGTGCCGTAGAGGTGGTCGCGGAAGATCGGCTTGCCGCCGAAGTACCGGATCGGGATTGTGTCCATGTGGATTGCTCCTTGAAGACCGGGCCGCCGAAGCGGCCCGGGTTACTGCTCAGGTCAGAGCTTGACGACCGAGTCCAGAACCATCACACCGTGATCCACGATGTTCTTGTTCGGCAGCTTGAAGCGCAGCTTGGCCTTGCCACCCATGCAGTCGCCGGCGACTTCCATCGCGCGCCCGAAGTTGTACGGGTTCTCGAGCCAGTCGAAGTGGTACTCGCTGGCCTTGTTCTTCCCGTACGCGTTGCCCAGCGCCTGGGCGCCCAGGAGGATGGCACGATCGACCGCGTAGCCGGTGATGGTCGGCAGAGTCAGCTCCGTCTCGGTGCCGGTGGCGGCGTTGGCCGTGGCGATGTGCTTCATCTTGCCGGCCGAGTTGAACCGGATCGCGCGGTTGAGCTTCTTGACCAGGATGCCGTTCCACATGCCAACCTCGCCCTTGAACAGCGGGTGCTTCGAGCCGTAGCTCGCGCGGTTCCAGGCGTTCTGGTGGAACGCGCGAATGCCCGAGGTTTCGGCGAGCAGATCCGACCACTGGCGCGGCGAGACGTAGAGCACCCACATCGGGTCGTCAGCCGCGGCCGGGTCGTCGGCGATCTTGACCGGCTGCAGCGGGAAGTCCGCCTCGTCCAGGATCGTGCGCAGCGCGTCGATGTGCGCCAACGTGATCTTGTCGGTCGTGCCCAGCGCCGTCGTGATGTTGGTCGCGGTGGCGCCGGTGACGATACCGGTGCCGTCGACCACCCAGTGCGAGCCGACCGAGGGGGCCTTCACGTCGTTGATCATAATCGCGTCGAAGTCCGCATCGGTGTCGAGCGGCACGATCCATTCTTCGCCGTTCTGGTCGCCACGGGCGCCGGCCAGATGCACGAGGGTGGTCTGGTCGTCCAGGCGCGAGAAGTAGCTCACCAGGTTAGCCATCGCGATGGTGCGAAGCTGATGCACGGTGCGCTGCTGGCTCATCTTGCCGCCGGCATCGACCACCTTGGTCGTGAGGTTGATCGCGATGTCCATCGAGGCGCTGTCGAGCTTCGCGCCGGTGCCCTCTGCGTCGCCATCGCCCATGATCGGCTTGCCGCCCACGGTCCCGAAGATGTCGACGGAGACGGTGTCGCCGGCGGTCTTGGACAGGTCGGTGATGCGAACCACCGGCATGTCGGCCGCGGTTTGCGCCTTGAGCTTGTTGATCGCGTCCTTCGCGTCCGGCGCGGGGCCGGTCAGGCTGCGCGAGAAGCCGGGGGTCTTCTGGGTCTGCGCGAACAGCGCGACGGAAAACAGCTTGCGGGCGAGTGCGTCGCCGGCAGGCACAGAGGTGGCAAAGCTGCCAGTGGATCCAGCCATGGTGCTACTCCTTACTCAGGTCGTTTCATTCAGCCGACCCGGCTAAGCAGTGCGCTGATCTGGTCCGGCGACATGCCCATCATCTGGTTGGCCAACTGGGCAGAACTCAGCGAGGTGAGCTCTTCCAGCGGGTCCGCCGCGGGCACCCCGCCACCCGGGATGTCTCCGAGGGTGCGAGGCTTGGCGCTGCCGGCCTTCTCAACTGCCTGCTTGACCTTCTCGGCCACGGTTGCAGTCGATACCTTCCGGCCCGGCTGAGACGTACTCACCTTCGGTGCCCAACCTTCGGGGAGCTCACTCGGCCCCATCACCAGGTCAACCATCGCGACGGCTTTCTCGAAGCGCTCAGCCAGGCTCAAGGCCTTATTCGCCGGGACTTCCGACAAGCGGGAATCAGCCTCGAGGGCGGCTTGCCACCGCTCGGGGTCGTGCTGCTGCCAGTAGCGCAAGTGCGGATTCGCATCGACCTCGGCCTGGACGCTGGCACGCGACTCGGCTTGTTGCCGCGCTGCGCGTTCTGCTTCCTGATCCTCGATCGACTTGAACCGATCCTCGAAGGTCTTGACCTTCTTCTCGAGGGTCTTGGTGTAGCCGATGATCTTCTCCAGTGCGGGGAAGTCAGCGACCATCGCCGTGATGTCCTCCTCGGCCATGAGATCGACCGGGGTTTCCGACTCGCTCTCCGGGGTCTGCGGGGTGCCGGCCTGGGCCGATACCATCCGCTTCTCCAGCTCGGAGATGCGCGCCTCGAGATCCTGCTTGATGCGCTCTGCTGCCTGGCGCCGCTCCCTCTCCGTGGCCAGCACCGCATACGGGATGGTGTGCTTGCCGTCCTTCGAAAGGATGGGCCCTGATTCTTCGCTTTCGTCTTGACCTTCGCTGGTGTCCTCGGCCGCTTCGCTCTCGCCGGCTGTCGCGTCGTCTTCAGCCTGTTCGTCGTCGCTGCTCTCGTCCGCTACTGGCTCCTCGGTCTGTTTCCCAAGGTTCGGTTCAGTGCTGCCGCCCATCAAGCGCTCGAGGGCGTCGGGGTCGGTCGGCATCTGATCCGGGTTGGCCATGTAGTAGTCCAGGTCGTGTTCCGGTTTTTCAGCCATGGTTTCCTCTGTCGTTTGGAATAACGTGGTTCGGCCGCACACCGATGTAACGCCTCGGTCGCGAAGTGCTGCCAATGCCGCGCACCCTAGCCGAAAACTTTCGACAGGGGTGCCCTTGCATTTTTCAAAGCGGGATCAGGAGACGCGAGCGGCCAACCCAGTTGCGGAGATCCGGGCGGAAAGCACATCGACCGAGAGGCGCGCGGTGAGCGGCTTCTTCGAGATGAGCGCATCCGGGAGCAGCAGCGCTGCGGTGCTCGACGTGACCACGATCGTGCAGTTGGCTGCCAAGATCCGATGCGTCTGGCCGATGGTTGCCCCCGAGCTGGTCGGCGTGGCGACACAGTTGGCTGCGACGACCGCATGCTGTCCGCCCTGTGCGATCTCGGCGCCCGAGCTCTCCGGCGTGGCGGTACTGTTGGCGGCAGCAACCCGATGCTCCTGGCCGATGGTCGCACTCGAGCTGACCGGCGTGGCTGTGCTGTTGGCCGCCGTCACGTAGTGGACGGTCAGCTGCGTGACCGAGGCGCCCGAGCTGGTTGTCGTGACCGTGCAGGATGCCGCTGCAACCCTGTGCTCCTGTCCGATCGTAGCCGAGCTGGCGGTCGCCGCGGCGGTGTCGGCGCCTGCCGCGACTCGATGTTCCTGGCCGATGGTGGCACTCGAGCTGACCGGCGTGGCGACGCAGTTGGCTGCGACGACCGCATGCTGCCCGCCCTGCGCGATGGTGGCGTCCGAGCTCTCCGGCGTGGCGACGCAGTTGGCTGCAGAGACGAGGTGCGTCTGGCCGATCGTGGCAGTCGAGCCGGTTGCAGCCGCGGACGCGTTGGCTGCAGAGACGAGGTGCGTCTGGCCGATCGTGGCCGTCGAGCTCGTCGGCGTGGCGGTGCTGTTGGCTGCAGAGACGAGGTGCGTCTGGCCGATCGTGGCCGTCGAGCTCGTCGGCGTGGCGGTGCTGTTGGCTGCAGAGACGAGGTGCGTCTGGCCGATCGTGGCAGTCGAGCTCGTCGGCGTGGCGGTGCTGTTGGCTGCAGAGACGAGGTGCGTCTGGCCGATCGTGGCAGTCGAGCCGGCGACCACCACCGTACAGTTGGCCGCCGTGACGAGATGGGATCCGGCCAGCGTCGAGAACGCTCCGGAGAAAGGCCCGACCGTAGTCTCCCCGTCATCCCACACGCACCAGGCTGTGTAAGGCGTGCCCGGCGTCAGCCCACTCGCATCAGGCGTGAAGACGTGCGGGGTCGTATCGCTCGGCGCAGCTTCCGGGCCGTCGGTGTAGTGCGGTGTGCCGCTCCACCCGGTCGTTCGATCCCAAGTCGGCGTGCCGGCCGAAGTTGGGTAGATGGCAAGGTAGAGCGCCGCCCCCGCACTGGCCGCAACCGGCGCAGTGCCGAGGGGAATCGTTCCGAGGGGCGCGGTCCCGAGCGTCATGTCAGATCGGCCAGCCGGCGTTCACGTCGTAAGCGGCGACTTCCTCGAAAGTCGTCAGGGCGTCGATCTCGTCGCGCTTCCGGCCGTCGGTACCCGCGATTGCCGCTCTGGCCTGTTGGAATTTCGCGGAGTTGCCTTCGAT
>JBFHJN010000067.1:0-12094 GCA_041595875.1 Coriobacteriia bacterium | reverse complement strand
CACGTGCAGCCGGTCGACCAGGTGGCCGCAGGATTCGATTGGAACTCCGCGCTCGACGAGGCGATCGGCAAACCTGGCTGGTCACGGGGAGCGCGCCGCGGCACGCTTGAGGAGGTGTTGAGTGCCGTTTAGTGTTGGTGATGCGGTCATCAACGTCTCGCCGGCCCTGGTGGCCGGCTTCGAGGCCACGCTGCTGGGGCTGCTCCAGCGGCCCTTTGACTCATTGGCTGGCCGCCTTGGTCAAAACGTGGCCGAGGCGGGACAGACGCTCACGCGCCGGCTCACGCTTCCCATCGCGGTTGGCACGGCGGCGAACATTGCGCAGTTCCAGTCGCTGGACGCCAAGGTCCGTGACACGATCACGCTCTTTGGACAGGCGGGCGATGCGGTCAACGAAACCTGGGAGGACCTACGCGCAGGCGTGGGCGGGGTCACCGACGAGGTGCGGGTCCTTGAGGGTACCGTCTCACAGGGCCTCTACCAGGCCATCTCAGCCGGGGTACCGCGCGAGAACGTGTTCGACTTCCTGGTCACCGCCTCGCAGGCGGCGGTGGGTGGTAGCACCGAGGTGATCGTGGCCGTAGACGGTCTCACCACGGCGGTCAACACCTTCCGTGGCCAGGGACTAGAGGCCGAGGAGGCCTCGGACATCCTGTTTCGCACCGTGGCACGCGGCAAGACCACCTTCGAGCAGCTGGCGCGCGAGATGTCGTCGGCGGCCCCGCTTGCTGCGGCGGCTGGGATCAGCTTCGAGGAACTGAACGCCGTGGTGGCCACCATGACCCTGCTTGGTACCCCCACCGCCGAGGCCTTCACCAACATCCGACGCGCCCTGACCGGTCTGCTGCGGCCCACCGCCGAGCTCAACGAGATCTTTCAGGCGGCCGGGTTTCGTACCGCCGAGGCGGCTGTACAGGCTGTCGGGTACCAGCAGGCCATGTCCATCGTGGTCGAGGCTGTGGACGGCTCGTCGGCTGCGCTCATCGACCTTCTGGGTGGTGCCGTGGCGGCCAACGCGGCGCTGCAGGTCACGGGCGAGAACGGCGAGGTGTTTGCCTCGATCATGGACGACGTCTCCAACGCCACCGGAGCCACCACGGACGCCTTCAACGTCATGCAGAGCAGCGCGCGCCGTACCTTTGGGGCCCTCTTCGCCGAGCTTGACCAGCTTGGCAACCTGCTGGGTGACATCGCCTTCAGCGTGCTGGCGCCGTTCATCCGGCTGCTCACCTCGGTGGTGGACATCGCCACCGACGCGGTGGGCTGGTTCTCACGCCTGCCGGCACCCATCCGCGCCCTGGGTGCCTCGATGGTGTTTGCCGCGGCCGCGGCCGGGCCACTGCTCACCATCGTGGGCAAGCTCATCGGGTCCAAGTTCGGTGGCCTGGTGGGCCTCTTCGCGCTGCTACGCCTGCTCGGTCCCACCGGGGTCATCCGGACCGTCATTGGTGGTCTGGCCGTGTTCGGGGCGCGGATCACGGGCATCATCCCCGGCCTGGGCGGGGTCACACGTGGACTCGTGCGCCTGCGCGACTTCGGGTTGGCCCCGCTGCGCGCGGCGCTGGGTAGCGCGGCACTGGCCTTTGGGGTCTGGACGGTGGCCGTGGGTGGTGCCGTGTTCGCGTTGCAGCGCTACCTCGACTTCCTGGGCAACGTTGAGGCGGACCAGGCGGTGATGACGGAGGGGATCGAGCGTCTGGCCGAGTCGCTGGACCTGGTTACCAAGCCGGCACAGGAGCTGGACCGCATCGACGACATCACGTTCGACTTCAGCTTCCGCGTTGAGAACGCGGCGCTTCTGACGGACCTGGAGGAGGCAGAGGAGGCCGGGTTCCTGGAAGATCGCCTGGTGCAGCTGGTGTTCCAGCTGACCGCGTTGGGCAACACGCCACAGGACATCGCGGGGGTGCTGGAGGAGCTACAGGGGGCCGGGATCAACATCCCAATCGACTTCGACATCCGTGCGGCCACCGACCCCATCTCCTTCGTGGACGCCATCACCAACTCACTGGAGTTCGAGCTCCTACCGCTGTTGGAGGACGTGCAGGAGAACCTCATCTTCAGCGACGTGGGTGGGTTCGCCTCGCTCGTGCCTGAGACGCGACGCCTGCAGGGTGAGCTACGCGCGTTGGGCACCCAGGTGGCCACGCTGTTCCGCGTGGGTGAGAGCGACCTCGCCATCGGACTGTGGGAGTCACTGGTTGAGGTGCTAGGTGACGGCTCACGCGCGGCGGACTTCCTGGGCGATGAGATTCTGAAGGCCATCGACATCAACGACGACCTGGGGTTCACCATCTCAGGCGTGCAGCGGTTCGACGACCAGCTGGCACAGCTGCAGGAGCGCGTGAACCTCGTGAACAACGAGATCGAGGAGACGCCCCCGCTCCTGCAGCTTAGCGGGGAGGCCTTCAACTTCCTCAGTGGTACCGCGCAGAACTTCGCCACGGGGATAAGTAACATCCGCTCGGGCCTGGAGCTCGCGGGGGAGGCAGCCACACAGCTGGGCGCCGTGGCGGACGCGGGTGGGCAACTGCAGGCCGTGGTGTCCGAGCAGGCTGCACGCATACAGCAGGACTTCTTTGACATCCGCGAGGGTATCCGGCAGACCATCCCCTTCTGGGGTGAGTACGCAGGCGCCGCAGACCTGTCGGCGACGGACGTCACCAAGAGCGTGGACACCTTTGTGGCGGACCTGCAGCGCTGGACCGACCTCAACGAGAGCCTGGCGGGGCAGATTCCCGATGACCTGCGCGCGCAACTGAACGAGCTACCACTGGAGCAGCGCGCTGCGCTGGCCGACCTGGCTGAGGAGTCACCGGGCGACTTCCAGCAGGTGATCGACGCCTACCAAACCGCCTTCAACCTGGCGAACGACGTCGCGCTGCAGACCTGGACGGTGGACCTACCCGCCTCTGTCGCCGAGGGCAACAGCGCCATCCTGCAGGAGGCGCTGAAGATCGAGAGCGAGATGGGGCGCGTGGGCCGGATCGCGGCGGGTGCCTGGCAGGACGAGTTCGAGCGCATCGCGCGCGGGTGGGCCGCGACCGTGCAGCGCTTCGCGGGTGAGGCTGTGTCGACGGCGCGCGAGGAGTTCGGCATCAGATCACCGTCACGCGTCTTCCAGGAGATCGGCAGCCAGGTGGTGGCCGGCTTCCGCGCGGGGTTGGAGTCGGGCATGCGCACGTTGGGCGCCAGCTCATTGGGCGTGGGCGCGCAGCAGCGCCTGGCCGGAACCGCGCCTACCACGAGGCAGGGCGACACCTACAACATCAACATCAACAACCCGCGCGGAGACACCAGCGAGGCCAGCCTGGTGGAGACGTTGGAGATCACACGCACGGCCTCGCTGCTGAGGGGGTTGCGCTAGTGGCACTGACCGAGTACGAGGTGGGAACGGGCGCGGCCTCGTTGCGCACGCTGGGCTACAACCTGGCCACCACGCGCGGCTGGGAGCACTGGCCGGGCAAGCGCGGGCGTGACCTGGAGCTTCCCGGCATGGACGGGGCCCTCTACCTGCCCAACAAGCCTTACGCGCCGGGACGTCTGTCCCTGGCCCTCTTCGTGCTGCCGGTGGACCCCGCGACGGGGGCGGTGACCACCTCACCTGAGGAGCACATCCAGGCAAACCTGGAGACCCTGTTCGGTCTGCTGCACAGCACCGACCTCATCTCGGTGAAGCGGTCGGTAGACGGAGGAACCACGCAGCGCGAGGCGCTGGTGGAACCCATCGATGCCATCCCCGTGGACTCGCTGGGAGCCGTGGCACGTGGCCTGGTGGCACGATTCGTCATCCCGGGTGTCTGGTGGCGCGTGCTTCCGCAGGTGACCGGTGCGGGAGCCTCGGTGAACCCAGGTGGAAGCGCACCGGTGCACGATGCCGTGTATACCCTGTCGGGTACCGATGTCGAGGTCAGCAACCCTTTGAATGGTGAGCGCATCAAGGTGAACGGTGGCGGCACGACCGTGGTCGACTGCGCGGCGCGCACCGTGAAGCAGGGTGGCTCCGACTGGCGTGCCAACTTCGAGCGGGACACCAACCGCTGGATGGTCCTGGAGCCGGGGGTCACCAACAACCTTTCGGTGACGGGCGGTACCGTCTCCATCGACTACTACACCAAGACGGCTGTCTGATGGCCGCTGGAACCCGGGTGCACACGCGTGTAGAGGTCTGGGACCTTCCACACAACGCGCCCACCGAGCCGTTGTTCACCGAGCCCAACTTCGTGCGGCTCCGCTACAACGACTCGATCGATAGTGTGGGTGCCGGGTCCATCACGCTACGTGCCACCGATCCAGATGCCGATGCCATCTGTGACCCGGCCAACAACGTCTCCACGCAGGTGCGCGTCTACCTACGTCGTGACGGCGAGACCTGGCAGGGGCCGGCCGTGTTCCTGGCTGAGGAGCGGGAGCGCGTGGCTGGTGACCCCGGCCAACACCTGGTTCGCCTGTCGGGACCGGACCTGCGCTCGTCACTGGCCTGGGGCGCCGTCCCACCCTACGACTACCCCACCGACCCCATCGTCACCGGCAACTGGGAGTGGGGATCGGAGGGAGGGGCCGGGTCATTTACCAACGGGGACATGGAGGGGTTTGCCTCAACCATCCTGAGCAACGGGGGGTTCGAGAGTGGCGACCTGGGTGCGTGGCAGACCACCAGCGCCTTTGGCGGCCCAGCCGTCAACGACGCGCAGGTCTCGTCCAACCGCTCGCGGTCGGGTAGCTACTCCCTGTTCCTAGACCCACTCAACGTGATCGGTTCAGGTATCCGTCAGGAGATCGAGGTGGAGCCTGGTGCGCGCTACGCCGTGACCATCTACCTCCTGCAGCCAACCACCATCTCACCGGCGGGCAACCGTTGGACGGCGCGCATCAAGATGGGCACGGCAGGAACTATCCACCACACCAACGGGTTCCGCGTAGGTGATGCTGCGTACTGCGAACTCGACAACGCGGTCAAGGGAACAGGTGCGACCATCTCGGGTGGTCTGCCTCCCAACGACAACACGGTGTGGCAGGTGTTCAACATCGATGTCACAATGGGTGACTTTCGCGAGAGCTCCGAGGATACGACACAGACGTCGTACATCGAGATCGCCTGGGACGACGACGTGGCTGGCTCACCGCCGGTGTATATCGACGACGCGACCCTGACCCAGGTTTCGGGTGACGGCCTGGCTCCGTGGCAGCCCTACACCGCGTCGACCGTCACCATGACGCTTCAGACGACGACCGTGCACGGAGGTGCGCAGGCGCTGGAGTTCACTGCCACCTCGTTCACCGGTGAGGGGTTTCCCACGGGGGTGCAGCAGCTTGTGACAGGGTTGACCCCTGGCGGCATCTACACCTTTGGTGCCTGGGTCTACAACCCGGACGTGGTCACGCGCTCGGTGGACCTGCGCCTGCGCCAGCCGGGCCAGGCCACCATCTCGTTGACCACGATAGCCATCCCGGCCGGCCAGTGGGCCTTTGGTACCGTGACCGCCACCTCATCGCTGCAGTCGCTTCTGGCGGAGGTGCGGGTCAACGCCGCTGAGGAGCCCAACCTGCCACTGACCTTCTACGTCGATGACTGCACCTTCTCAGGTGGTGAGGCGGCCACCAGCGTGGGAGATATCATCCAGACCATCCTGACGGCGGTGCAGGCACGCGGGTACCTCACGCACCTGGACGCTTCCAGTTTTGATGCTGCCACCGACTCAGACGGGAACGCCTGGACGGACACCTCGGTGGCACTGTCGGTGTCGCGCGGAGCCAACCTCAAGCAGATGATGGACGGGTTCGTGCGCCTGGGCTACGAGTACGACGTGGTGGCGGTGGGGTCCACCTACGAGTTTCGCGTCTTCAACCCGGGTGGGTTGGGCCTGGACGTGCCTACCGAGACCATCCTGGAGGGGGAGGCCGAGCGCACGCTGCAGGCTCGATCCAACGTGGCACAGCGCACGTCCACCTTCGTGGAAGGTAAGGACGGTATCTGGGAGGAGGTGGTGGATGCGGGCCTGCAGACGGCGCTTGGTCCACGTGAAAGCTACCTCTTCAATCCGGACCTCACCAACGATGCCACGTTGAACATCCGGGGGAACGCCGAGCTGGGGTTCCACGCGCGCTACCCCAAGGCCTTCCGTATCTCATTGGCGGACTCGGCCGAGTCGCTGCCTTTCATCGACATCCAGAAGGGCGACCTGGTGACGGTGAACCTGCGCAACCTCACAGGAAACCACCGCTGCGTTGCGCGTTCGATCGAGGTAACCCCAGAGAGCTTTACGGCCGATGTGGAGCTCAACGAACGTTCGGTTGAGGACCAGGCGCTGCAGGCCATCGCCATCAACAAGCTGATCGACACCTTCAACGTGCCCTCACTTCCAGGTAATCCACCGGTGGCGCTGGCGACACCTGAGGTGGTCACGGCTGCCTCTATCACCGGGCCGTGGATCATCGTGGCGGCATCTGACGCCCCGGACGCCTGGGTACAGGCAGCCACCTTCGTCTGCGATGGAGTTGCAGACGAGGAAGAGATCACGGCAGCCATTGAGTTGGCAGCCCCAGGAGCAGGCTTGGACGCATCAGGACTTACGGTGCTGTTGTCCGAGGGCAACTTCTTCATCAACGCGCCTATCGTGGTTCCGGCTGGCGCTGAGACCACTGGATACATCGGAATCCGCGGCCAGGGCATCGAACGCACCAAGATCGAGACGGCTAGTGGCGTCAACGTGGCTCGTATGATTGAATCACCTACCGGACAACTTGAGCTGGTGGATGCCACCTGGTTGCAGCAGTCGCCGAGCGGACCGGCCTGGGTGCTCTACACCCCGTATACCGGCACCCTCATCCAGCCACGTATGACGCGCGTCTCACTGGAGTGTCTGGGCGACACGGCAAACCGCGCGCTGTGGGCCAACGGCGGTACCTTTGCCGGCATCTCCGGCCAGTACTTCCACTGCAGGATCGATGGAATCAACGCGAACAACCTGGGCGGCCGATACGTCGGTTGCGAGATCTTTCGCGGCATCACGATAGACCGCGGATCAAGTGGGATGTTCGTGGGGTGCAACATCTACGATGACGTCACCCTAGGCGATGGAACCACCGTAGGTGGGATCGACAACTCGACGGTGTTCTCGGGTGGCACCCGCTTTGTCGGTGCCAACATGATTTTGAGCAGCGGCCAGCTCTCCAACGGCAGCGGACGGGCGGGTGTATCAATCACGGGTTGCTACGGTAATGGGTTCAACCTGACCTTGACCGGTGCCTGGCAGTCGATCATCATCGTTGGAAACCACTTCGTGGACTCAAGACTGACACTGGACCTTGATCCCGCCACCTACACCGGCGCCGAGACCCGCTGGTTTGGCATCATCGGAAACGTGTTTGGCGAGGATACCGACATCACGCCGCTACCCAACCGCGACTACGTGTTCCGCGGGCTTCGTGACGGGTTTATCGCGGCCAACCGCTTCTGGGGTAGACAGGTGCGCGTGGAGGAGTGTGACGGCGCCATCGTCAACTCCAACCACATCGAGGGACCAGCTGTGACCGTGGTGGGTCAACCGGCGGGGCTTTCCATTGAGGCCTCAAGCAAGGTGTCGGTACTGAACAACACCTTCCGATCCGATGGGTTCTCGTCTGGTACCGACGGGTGCGTGCTGGTGGACGGCGCCAGCTCGGACGTCTTCATCAACGGCAACACCTACCTGGACACCTACTCAGGTGCGTCATCGTATGACTACGGCGTACGTGTGCTGTCGGGCGCCACCGGGGTAAAGATTGGAACCAACGATTGGTCCGCAGCGGGGGTAGGATTGCTTGACGACGCGGGCACCGGCACGGTCATGTGGCTGCTAGATCGCGAGGCGCCGATACCCCAGGCTGGAGATGACGGATTGGCGTTGCGATACGAGGTAACTGGAGATATGTGGGTGCTTGCCTAGAGAACAGTGTTCGCATCGGTATACAACACAGTGGTGGATAGGTAGGATGATAAAGGGAGACATGACCCCTGAAGAACGGGCGCGAATCGAGCAGGAGCTGCGCGACAACGGGTACGTCACCATTGATGACGTCCCCTTCTCTGTCAAGCAGCTAGCCCTACTGAACTACCACAAGCTCGTAGAGATTGCGGCCTCTTTCAAAAAGGTGAGCGAGGGTCTCGCCACCGACATCAAGGAGGTTCGTGACGTCGTGCTGCAACTTCCTGGCAAGTACACGACCAAGAACGATCTCGAGAAGTTCAAGGCGTCCATGCGTACCACCACCGCGCTACTTACCACCGCGCTACTTGGGGTGCTGGGTCTGTTCGTGACCCTACTGGTACAGTAGGTACATGGCGCTCGATCCTCTTCCCAGCTCAACCATGCGAACAGCGTGGGCGGCGTACCGGTGCAACCCGGGAGACATGGACTTCTGGACACCCTTCGGGTCGCCGTGGCTGGTGCGGATCGTGCCGGAGACGCGTGAGGCCTGGGACGCGCTCAACCTTCAGCTCGCTAGGTTCAGCTACACCTTCGACGAGATCGGCGGTGGCACCTACAACTGCCGCAAGATCGCCGGCACCAACCTCTGGTCGTTGCACGCGTACGGGATCGCCCTCGACATCAACCCGAGCCGCAACCCGCGGCTCCCCAACCCAGACGCCCCGATGCAGACCGACCTTCCGGGTGAGCTGGTGGTGGCCATCGAGAGCATCTACGCCAGCAACGGGCGTCAGGTGTTCTACTGGGGTGGCCACTTCGGACACCCGGACCCCATGCACTTCCAGATCAGCGCCACACCGAGCGAGCTTGCCGCCGGACCACTCACCTACCCGCAAGGAGCTGTCATCATGTACGGAGTCGGAGCTACAGGCTGGACCGTCACCAGGTTGCAGCAGACCCTGAACCGCTGGAACACGAAGGGGACAACCGACGTGTTCCCGCTTGATGAAGACGGCGTGTTCGGGTCCAAGACTGCCGAGGCGGTTGAGCTGTTCCAGCGGCAGACCATGCAGATTGATGACCTTGGACTACCGGATGGATCGTGGAAGTGGGGTTGGGTGGACCCGCTCACCGACACGAGCCTGGTGCGCTGGGCGCCACCCAAGCATGGGCCGCACGCCGCGGGCGTTCCCGGCCCCGCAGGACCGCAGGGCCCACCAGGACCGCAGGGCCCCGCAGGACCCAAGGGCGCCGCGGGGCCTCCCGGCCCCGAGGGACCCAAGCCCACAACGGGCACGATCACACAAGGGACGGTGACACTCTCATGAAGAAGCTGCTCAAGGTGCTGAGGTTCGACCAGATCAAGGACCACCTCAGCTCGACCGACACGGCACCGCAACCGACCAACGCCCCGACACGCAAGGTGTCGGCGGCGGTGCTGGCGACGTTCTTGAAGGCGGTAATCGGGGTAGTGGTCTGGAACGTCTTCAACGTCGAGCTGGACACCGAGGTCAGCGGCTGGATCGTTGGTTTCATCATCGCCGGACTCGAGTCGTTCCCACCGCTTGCCGCCTACATCGCCAAGGAGAAGGTGCGGGTGATCGACGGCGACGGGCACTAGCGGGGTAGGATGCCACCCAGGTAGCAGCGATCGCGCAACCTGAGGAGGAACACATGGCGGCAACCCCGTCAACGGCCAGCCCGTGCTTTGCCAAGCGCCTGGGTTGGCCCGAGCGGCCAGACGTCCTGGACCGCATGGAGGTAGCCGAGGGACCGGGCAGCGATGAGGTCACGGCCACGGCGTACTTCACCGTCCCCACGGACTCTGGGCCGACTGAGATGTCCGTCTCCAAGACCGTGAAGGCCGACGACAAGGGCCTGCGCTGGCAGACCAGCGAGAGCCCCCCGATGGCCTTTCCCAAGCGGGCGGACGCGGAGCGGCGCGAGGCCGCGGTAGGAGGTAGTGCCTGATGGCTGGTTTGATGGCAACTCGCGCGGTGGGCCGCTGGGCGCACTGGGTGGACAACGTGGACGGCAACAGCCCGGCCACGTCCGGGTTCGTGGTGGTGCTCCTGGTGGCCGGCCACGAGGCCGCGGCCGTGCTGCAGGACTACGCCGACCTGGCCGCGCTGCTGGTGCCAGCCGCCAACGCCGAGCCAGGTGTGGCCGGCTACGCGCGTGTGGTCTACGACGACACGGTGGTAGGCCCGGTGACGGAGACCCCCGCCTCGAACAAGCAGGGTTGGACCCTGCCAGACGACCTGGCCGCGCTCACGGGCGTGGCGGCAGGGGCAGACATCTCGGCAGCGGTGATCTGCTACGCCCCGGACACGGGCGGAGCCGACGGCACCTTCGTGCCCATGCACGTCGAGGAGTTTGCCGCGGACGTCTCCACCAACGGGTCAGACTTCGACTACGACTTCCCGGCGGCCGACCTGCTTTCCGCAACGGCCAGCTGATGCGCCGTCGCGTTCTGGTGGTCCTTGCGCTGGTCCTTGCGCTCCTGGCTCTGCCGGTGGGCGCAGGGACGGCCAAGGCTGCCAAGGTTCAACCAACGGTTGTGATCGCCCCTGGCGAGACGGTGGTTCTCGTGGCGGACTCGGGCGGTCCCTATGACCTGCTAAACATCGGCCACCACACGTGTGGACATGGCTGCACGTGGGAGATCATCGAGCTGGCCTCCTGCCCAGGCGCGCTCCAAACCGTGGAGGTAACCAACGTTTCCACCGCCGCCGTCGAGGCGAAGTACTACTTCAAGCGGTGGACCGATCGCAAGATTCTCGAACGTAGTACGGAGCTCTCGCGCCTCGCGTTCGAAACCGGGTGCACGACGCCGACGTAGGAGAAGGAAAAGGAGGCGGGGACAGATGACCGTCACCGCCGGCGCCCACTTCAACTCCGGCGACGACCGGGGCAACGACGGCGACATCGTCATCCCGAACGTCACGACGCCCGCGTCGGGCACGTTCGCGATCGCCGTGATGATCCACCAGCATCAGGGCATCGAGACGGTCACCGGGATCACGTTCGGAGCGACGGGCGCGACCTTCGCCGAGGCCATCACCGGCTTGGGGCCGTCCTCTCGCCGCAACTCGATCTGGCGTTCCTTGAACGCTCCGGCGAACACGACCGCCGATATCACGATCACCATGTCGGGCAACAACCGCCCGAAGGGAGCCGACGCCCTGATCCTCTCGTCGGACACGGGCAACATTGCGGTCATCGGCAAGTCGGCGTTTTCCGGCTCCAACACCGCCATCACGGGATCGGTGAACCCCCTCGGAGCCGGACACGAACTCATCGGCTGCTGCACGTACGGCACTGGTGGCGGTTCCGTCGCCCCTACCGCCCCCACGGTTGAACTGTGGGACCTGGACGCCTCCGGCCCGGGACCGGACTCGGACTACTGGACGGCTCGGCGCTCGACCACCGGAACCGGGTCGCACACGATCGCGGGCACGATCACGGGGACCCAAGGGTGGCACATGGTCATCGCGGAGGTCACCGACGATCCGCCGCCACCGAACTTCGCCACCGTGGCGAACGGCCATAAGATCTACAACAACGTGTCCGTCTCCGACGCTGTCGTCCTCGCGGGTGGCTCGTCCGGTACCCCAGCCTCCGTCGTGGAGGGTGGGACCTACCAGGTCCGGGTCGGCGTACAGAACACCTCAGGGGCCGCGCGCAACTTCAACCCGCAGCTTCAGTACCGGCTCAACGGGGGCTCGTGGGTCAACTGCAACGCTGCCTCCGTCGTGGCTCGAGTCGTCGCCTCCGAGAACGTCCTTGAAGGCACCGCCACGACGCAGCGCTCGACGACGGGGACCTTCACGGCCGGCTCGTTCGAGGACACCGACGGGCTCATCGCCGCCTACTCCGTGCCGAACAACAACTTCACCGAGGTCGTCTACACCGTGTGGATCGACCCGGCTCAGGTCGTCGCTTCCGATACGCTGGAGTTTCGGGTCGATGACCAAGCGTCCGCCCCTCCCTCCGGGACCCTCCATCTGTACTGCACGATCGTCGCCGCGGCCCTCCCCGGGATCGTCGCCCACGACGAATCGGTCGTGTCCGTCGAAAACGCTTGCTCCCGGTGGATGTGGGTCGACACCAACGACAACCTTTATGTCATCACCGAGGGGGGCTGGAACCAAAACCACGACGCTGGGAAACCCCCCGCCGTT
>JBFHJN010000066.1:0-12375 GCA_041595875.1 Coriobacteriia bacterium | reverse complement strand
GAAGGCGGCTTCTGGGCGCTCTACGACACCGATCCCGGTGAAGTCCCGGAGGATGCACCCGTTGTCGCCGTTGTCGCGAACATGGGGGAACTGGATGTCTCGGCTTGCACACTGAAAGGCAAGCTCGTGGCGGCCGATGGCGTGATGAGCGATGGCGTTTCCACCCGCATGGCCGGACCTGAGATCATCGCTGATGACGTCTACGAGGTGCCTCCCGAGTAGATCACGCTTTGGTGAGCGCGTCTTCCCACGACTCCTCTTCCGGTGCTCCGGCGCCGGGACGCGTGGGGCCCATCGGTCCCAGGCCGACGCCCCGGCGCAGCCTCACGTTCTCGCCTGCGTCGGTACGCACGATGTAGGGCGCGACCTTCTCGGCGACGATCGCCAATCCGCGCTCGTGGTTGTTTTGCAAGATGCCGTCCACCAGATACGCGCGATGCTTGACGATGGTCTCCCCTGCCCGGTTGAGCGCATCTTCGAAGACGACGACGTCGAGCAGGCCCGTGGGGTCTTCCAGCGTCAGAAAGCACGTCCGCTTGCCCGAGCGGGTCCGCGGCGTCTGCGCGCGCTCCCGTACGCCGGTCACACGCACGCGAGTGCGGTCCGGCAACGCGCGCAGATCACGCGCCCACGTGACTCCGCGGCGCTCAAGGTCCGCGGTGGCGAGTTCCAGTGGATGAGCGGTGATAGACAGGCCGAGAAGCTCCAGTTCCGCTCCCAGCCGCCGGGCCGCGCTCCAGCCTGAGACGTGGCCGGCGTCTTCACGCTCCCGCGCACGCGCAGGTGCGATCAGCAACGTGTCATCACCGGCCACGCCCTCCCTGGCGATGACCGCCTTGAGCTCGGGCAGCAGCGCGAGCATCTCATCGCGCGTGGGCGGCCGTCCGGCATCGGTCACCCCCAGTCCGTCGAGAGCCCCTACGCGTATGAGGCTTCTAGCGGCTGGCTCCTCGGCGCGCGTCCTGCGCAAGAAGTCCGCGAGGTCGGCAAACGGGCGTACGTCCCGTTTAGCGGCCATCGCATCAAGCAGGCGCGAGGTCATGTGGAGGATGTCTTTGAGCCCGACGCGTATCGCGGCCCCTTCGTCTTCCACTGTGAACTCCGCCGAGGAAGCATTCACATGCGGCGGCAACACGCCGATACCGTGCCGTCGCGCATCGTTGAGGACCAGCCGGGGGCTGTAAAAGCCCATCGGCTCATTGTTCAAGATCGCGGCTGTGAACTCGGCCGGATAGTAGACGCGCAACCATGCGCTTGCGTAGGTGACCACGGCGAAGCACGCCGCATGCGCCTTGCAAAAGCCGTACGCGGCAAAGCCTTCAAGCTGCCTGAAGACCTCCCCGGCGATCGGGAGTTCCACCCCAAGGCCACATGCGCGCTCCAAGAAGTGCTCCCGGATGCGCTCCATCGCCTCGCGGCTGCGGCCTTTGGTCATGGCGCGGCGCAGCGAGTCCGCCTCGGCAAGCGTGAACCCGGCCACCGATTGCGCGACACGCAGCACCTGCTCCTGGTAGATGATGACCCCGTAGGTGTCTCTCAGATGCGGGCCCATCGTCGGATGCGGCACGGTGACCGGCTCCACGCCGTGGCGGCGCCGGATGAACGGCGTGATCATCTCGGCTTCCAAAGGACCGGGCCGGAACAGCGATATCGCCGCGATGATGTCTTCGAAGGTGCGCTCGCGCAACCGTGAGGCAAGATTGCGCTGCCCGCTGCTCTCAAGCTGGAACATCCCCACGGTATCCGCCGAGGAGATCATGTCGTAGACGCGAGGGTCGTCGCGCGGCTCTATGGTGAACGGCTCGGGCACCGCATCCTCGCCCACGCGTGCGCGGGCCATCTCCACCGCGTCGCTTATGGCCGAGTGCATCCGAAGGCCTAAGATGTCCATCTTCACGAGGCCGAGCGCCTCGATATCGTCTTTGTCGTATTGCGAGACGACCACACCTTTGGCGGCCCACTGCAGCGGCATCCAGGAGTCGATAGGCTCACGCGTGATGATGAAGCCGCCCAGGTGCGTGCCCAGGTGCATCGGCGTGGCATCCAGCTCAGTGGCGAGCTCTACGATGAGCCCGTAGCGTTCGCGGTCTTTAAGCGGATGGTTCGCACACTCCGGGTAGGTCTCTAGCACCTCCGGAAGATGTCGCGCGCCTACCCAGGGCAGGTGCCGCGAGAGGGCGTTCACCTCGGCGATGGGCAGGCTGAAGGCCCGTGCTGCCGTGCGTACCGCCGAACGCGCCGTCATCGTGTTCACGGTAGCCACCATCGCGACGTGATCGTGCCCGAAGCGCTCATAGATGTAGGCGATGATCTCGTCTCGGCGGCGGGAATCGAAATCCACGTCGATATCGGGCATCTGACGTCGCTCAGGGTTTAAGAAGCGCTCGAAGAGCAGGTCGTGTTCGATAGGATCCGCATCGGTGATGCCCAGCGCGTACGTGACGATGGAGTCTCCCGCACTCCCCCGTCCGCTGTAGCGGATGCCGCGGCTCTTTGCGAAGTCCACGATGTCTTTGACGACGAGGAAGTACTCGGGAAATCCCAGCTGCTGGATGATGGCGAGCTCATGTTGCAGCCGCTCCACCGCTTCGGGCGTCATGGGACGATAACGCTGCTCCAGCCCTCGCCATGCCGCTTTTGAAAGAACCGAGTACGGCGTCTCGCCTTTAGGGACTTCAACGCCCGGGAAATGGAAGCTCCCAAGCCCGAGGTCCAGGTTGCAGCGTTCGGCGATCTCCAGTGTGGCGTCACATGCCTCGGGAACGCCCGAGAACAGGCGGCGCATGTCACCGGCAGGCTTGAGCCAAAGCTCCGCGTTCGTGCGCCCGTACGGTCCCGGAAGACCCGTCTTCGCTCCTGCCGAGGCAAGCACATCATGGATGCGGAAATCCTCAGGTCGAACGTAGTGCACGTTGTTGGTGGCGACGACCGGGAGTCCCAGTCGCTTTGCGATGGCGACCAGTCCCGCGACGTAACGGGGGCTGTCAGGGGTGAGCAGATGCATGAGCTCGATGTAGAAGTCACCCGGCGAAAAGCAGTGCGAAAGACGACTTGCTGCCTGTTCAGCACGATAGCCCAGGTCCGCCAGCACCGCCGCGCCCACCTCGCCGTTGGGGCAGCCGGAGAGCCCGATAAGCCCCTCCGAGTGACGCATCAGCTCAGCCAGCGTCACCAAAGAGGGCTCATCGGCGCTTCTCACATGCGCGCGGGCAAGCAGCCTGCACAGATTGCGATAACCGGTGATGTCTTTGACGAGCAGTGTCAGATGAAAGCCCTGACCCGCGGCTCGCCCGAAACCGACGGAAGCGGACGGCGGTATGCGCTCGTCGGGAGGAAGATCGCATTCCTCACCTGTGATACCGCCAGCCTGGACCACGACCTCGGCACCGAGTATCGGCTTGAGGCCCGCCTCACGGGCTTTCCGATAGAAACGTATGGCGCCGTAGAGGCCCTGATGGTCGGTGAGCGCGAGAGCCGGCATCCCCATCTCTAGCGCACGGGTGATGAGATCGGGGATGCCGGACGCACCATCCATGAAGCTGAAATGGGAGTGGGTGTGCAGGTGTACGAAGCCGCTGCTCATGGCGGCTCAGTCCACGATGCCGATGAGCGTCCATCGGCGTTCAAGGCGGTCGTACGCAAGGTCATAGACGCCTCCGCGAGCCAGTACGCGGAAGCAACGACGACTCACACGGCGACGGCGGTCCCACCATGAACGTTCAAGCGTCCATGTCTGGATGAGCGCATCCACCGAAAAACGCTTCTGTCTGTCGGTGAAAGAGATGGGGCAGCGACGTGCACCGTCCCAGACGACATCGATCACCCTCTCTACATGCTTGCCGCTCGACCCTGATGTGTGGTCAGGAAGCTCCGAGGCGCGCAGTATCCATGGGCTCTTGAGCAGTTCCAAGACGACAGGAAGGCGTGCGTCGTTCTCGGTGAACAGATCAAGAGAGTGTCCGGTCTTGCGAGGATCGAACTGTTTGATGGCGCGATTCCGGCTCATGGGAGACTGCCTTCCGAGGGAGAGATGCCAGGCGCGGAAGGAGCATTCAGGGGTCCACGCCCGGCCTCAACAGTATAGCGAACATATGTTCGGTATACAAGACAGCACTGACAACCGCTGGCGAGCAAAAAGGGTCTATCGGACAGACTGTCCGGTGATCATCGGGCCAGCGCCGGGAGGACGTGCGCGAACACGCTTCCAGCGGCCACGCCGACCACGATGGTGAATCCAACGATCGCCGATGTACGCCACCAGCCGTGTTCTCTGGCGAGCACAGCGATAGTGGAGACACACGGTACGGCGATGGTGTTCACGAGCGCATAGACGAACAGGTTCGTGGGCGTCATGAACAAAGTGAGGTCGGTGGCACCCGCCCCCATCACGGCCACGGCCATGACGACGAGCAGCTGGAGGGCAAGCTCTTTGCGAAGCGTGCCGATGAGCAACGTGAGACCGGCAACCGCCGGCAAGCCGAGCCAGCCTTCAACGACCGGCGCAAGGGGTTCGCTCAACCGTGTGAGCAGACCGGTCTCATACAGGCCGCCCAGTATGAGGCTTCCCGCGACCACGATCGGGGTAGCCACGAAGAGGAACTCCCTGAACTGCCCCCATGCCTTACGGAGCACCCCGCGGACGGACGGGCGCCTGAACGGGAACACCTCCATCACCAGGCCGGCCGACTTGCCCGGCAACACCATGTTCAGACCGAGACCGGTCAGCACCCAGAGCACGAACACCACTGCAAGGACCCCCAACGCCGGTCCCATACCGATGTAGTGGCCGACGGCTCCAAGAACCACCGCCGTACGTGCGCTGCACGGCACGAGCGCCACAAGCGTTGATGCGATCAGCCTCTCTCGGCGGTCCGGCAAGGACCTGACGGCCAGGATCGCCGGCACGTTGCAGCCGGCAGCGGCCACCAAAGGTATCAACGCATGGCCGTGCAGGCCCATCCTGTGCATCGCGCGGTCGGCCAGAAACGCGAGGGCGTTGAGATAACCCGTGTCCTCCAAAACGCCGAGGATGACGTAGAACGTGAGGATATAGGGCAGGCCGATGGCAAGGGACGCTTCGATGCCGGAGTCCAGACCCCACAGGAGCGTACGTCCAAGACTCCCGTCTCCGGCTACCGCCGTGACCGCGCTCCTGATCAGCGGGGAGACGCTTCCCGCCCATAGCGCCGAGAAGCCCCCGGCGAGAAAGTCGCCTATGAAGAACAGGAAGGCGAACACGCCGCCCAGGACGAGAAGCAGAAGAGGGATACCGGTCAGAGGCGAGGTCGCTATGCGCCAGCCGTCAGCGCGATGGCGCGGCTCCGCGCGCACGATGCACTCTGCCGCGACTCTCTCGGCTACGGTGGAGCGCTCCCGCGACAACCAGACGGTCACCGGTTCGTCGTGGCGGATCACGAGGTCGCCACGCAATACCTCGGCCTCACCCGTGAGCCGCGCACCGTCACTGCCTTCGTCGAACAGGACCGAGAAGTCCTCCACGCCCGATATGAGCTGCAGAGCAAGGGCTCGCGGACTGAGGCCGTAGGGCAGCGCGGACAACGCACTGGCGGATACGGCCAGGGGTCCAAGCGCGGCTTCCAGCGCAGGGGTGTAGCGTGGCGGCGGCGGGTCTCCCCTGTCGATCGCGTGAAGCGCCCCGGTCACAAGCTCGCGGACGCCCAGCCCCTGGGTCGCAACCGTCTGCACCACTTGAACGCCCAGACGCGAAGAGAGCCGTTCGGCATCCACACCGATCCCGGCCCGTTCGGCCTCATCCACCAGGTTGACCGCCAGAACACACGGCAACCCAAGGTCAAGCACCTCCAGCACGAGTTTGAGGTTCCGGCCAAGATTGCCGGCATCCACTACCACGACGACAGCATCAGGCCGGATATCCAGCAACGCGCGTCTGGAGACCCAGCTCTCCTCGGTATCGGTGTACAACGAGTACGCGCCAGGCAGGTCAGCCAGGGTGAATTCCGTATCGCCGAACGTGGAAAGCCCGAACTGGACCTCACGGGTGGTACCGGGATAGTGCGCCGTGGAGACCCCCAACCCCGTGATGGAGTTGAACAGCGTCGACTTCCCTACATTGGGGTTGCCGAGCAGGGCCACAAGCCGCTTGACGTCAGGCGGTCTGACCAGTCGTGTGCGGTCACGATTGTCGGCCGGCGAGTTTGTCACAGGGTCATGACTTCCGTTTGGCTTTGACGTTCTTCTCGGTCGTCGATGGCTTCACGACGATCTTCGACGCAACGTCCCGGCCAAGTGCGTACCGGGACTGTCCTACCTCGATCATCAGCGGTCCGTTGAATGGCGCGACATCGCACACGAAGACCGTGGTGCCGGGGTACATGCCCAGACTTGCGAGGTAGGACAACAGACTGTCGTCCTCATCCTCCACCCGCACGATCTCCACAGAGGCGCCTTCACTGAAGTCGCACAGCGGTTCGCCGCTGACGACAGCGACGGTGCCGTCGCTGCTGGGGATCGGATGTCCATGCGGGCAGAACGCGGGATTCTCCAAGAACACCTCAAGCGCGGACTGCACCTTGGGAGAGAGCGCATGCTCAAGAAGGCATGCCTCCTCATGGACCTCGTCCCAGGAGAGCCCAAGCGCGTCGACCAGGAAGCGCTCAGCCAGACGGTGCCGGCGAACGATGCTGATCGCTTCGGCAGTGCCCGTTGTCGTCAGGGCAACGCCATTGTCCGGTCGTGTGATCAGATCCTTTGCCTGGAGCCGTTTCAGCGTCGCGGTGACCGTTGGCCCTGAAACGCCCATGGCTTCGGCGATCTGAGCGGGACGCACCTCTCCCCGTTCGGCGAGCTTATAGATCGTCTCCAGGTATTCCTCGAGGGTCGCACTCGGCATCTGGGCACCTCCGGATCGATCCAGTCGGGGAAGTACATGTTGATTCATTTTCTTAGGCAATGCTAAAGGCTGAGGCATGCCGAGACAACCCCCACTGTGGTCCCGGCCATGCGCCGCCTCCGTGCGACCGCGTCCCAACGTCAGACGAACCGTTCATCCTGCCGTCGCCACCGTTCAGCCCCGCCGACCAGCCATTCAGCGCATATTGCGACAATCTCTCCAAAACGCCTTGACGGTGGTCTGACGCTGTCGTAGAGTCATAGGCGTCCCAAGAAGTCGGACCGAGCGGACCTCGAAAAGTAGCGTACCAGCAGCTGCTCGCGAGGGTTTCGGAGCAAAGGTTAGCGTAAGCAGGCCGGAGCCGAGAGATTTCTCAAGAGTGTGAAACGGGAAGCTATGGAGTAGGGATCTTGCAGGCGAGATCTCTTGGGACATCTCTTTGCAGCGACGAAGACGGCTCCTACGGGGCCGTCTTCTGGTTTCCCGGGTAGCCTGCTCCCCTGACCGTTAGCGGCGGTACGTGATCTTCGCTATCGGTGACTCCCAGACGGCGACCTCTTTGACGCTCACCTCTTTGCCCACGACCTCACCCAGACGTTCATAGACCACCCGTGAGAGGTTCTCGGCTGTCGGGCTGAGCACGTCGAACGGCGGCACCTCGTTCAGATACGCATGGTCGTACTGGTCGAGGACAGCGGCAAGATCCGCCTTGAGCTGCTTGAAGTCGTAGACGATGTCGATACCGTCAAGATCCTCGCCCTGGACCGTCACCTCGACGTCCCATGTATGTCCGTGCAGGTTCTTGCATTCGCCGGGGTATCCCCGCAGTGCGTGAGCGGCGTCAAAGTGGCCCTTGACCGTGAGTTCGTACATGCCGGCTCCTAACCGAAGAGCGTGCCCTGGCCGCCGTCGCACGCGGGCCAGACCGCATCGCCTACCGTTGTTCTCGCATCCATCGCCCTGTTGGCCAGGTCATCCGCTTCTTTGTTGAGTTCACGACGTACGTGGACGTACTCGACTGAACCGATCTTGGCCGCTGCGGCACGCGCACGTTCGTAAAGGGGCTTCAGACCGGGATGCTTGACCCGGTACAGGCCCTTCATCTGCTTGACCACGAGTTCGCTGTCAGCCTTCACAGTCAGCCGCTGCACGCCATGGGACGCCGCACTCTCCAGGCCCCAGATGAGCGCCTCGTACTCGGCCACGTTGTTGGTGACCTCTCCAAGGTAGCGACCCCCCTCGCAGGTGATGGTCCCGTTGGGATCGGTAAGCACGATGCCGGCCCCTGCCGGTCCCGGATTGCCTCTCGATCCGCCGTCCGTATGGAGAGTGAACGCGGAGCTCATTCGTGGTCCTCGGCAACGCGGACGACCAGAAGGCGTTTGCAGTTGGGGCAGACCGCCACGTCGGGACCTGACTCCAGCGCCTGGACCCGTTCCGAGGGAAGCTCCATGCGGCAGGCGCTGCAAGACCCTGAACGCAAGACGCCTACGCCGATGCCGTGCTTGGTCTCCCGTGCATGCTCATAGCGCTCCATCAGGTCACCGGACAGCCCCTTGGCAAGAGCATCGCGTTTGCCCTTCATGACGGCGATCTCGTGCTGGAGTGCGCCGCCTTTGGCCTGGAACTCCTTGATCAGCGCCGCTTCCTTCTCATGGGCCATCACGATGGCCTTGTCGATCTTGGCCAGCTGCGCGGTGCCGTTCTCGAGCTTCTCCATCACGCCGATGGTGGTGTTCTCCAGCTTGTCCTTGCGACGCCTGAGCGCGTCGAGTTCCCGGCTGAGGTTCTGAAGCTCTTTGGGGTTGGTGATACCACCCGAGATGATCTTCGCCTGCTCGGTCTCGATCTTCTCATCGAGAGAGGCTGCTTCGTCCTCGTCTCTGGAGACCATGCGGCGCGCCTCATCCACATACGCCTGGGCCTTTGCCCTCACTCCCTCGAACTCACGGATCTTCTTGCGTAGTTCGAGCACAGCGTGCTTCTCGGGAATCTCATCCAGACGCTTCTGGGCTCGCACGATCCCGAGGTCTTGCTCGGAGAGTGAAAGCAGTCCGCGCGCTTTGTTCATGCGTCAGCGCCTCTCAGTCGTCCACCAGTCGATGGTGGGTTGTTCTTCGTGAACGGTGATGTCTGCACCGAGCACGCGCTGCGCGGCTTTCGCCAGAACGGATACGAGAGGCCATTCGGACGCATCATGCCCGACCTCGATGACAGCCAGTCCAGCTTCCAGTGCAGCACGTGCGTCATGATACCGTACCTCGCCGGCAAGAAGGACATCCGCGTTCAACGCCACAGCCGCGCCGATGAGAGATCCTGCGGAGCCGTTGCCCACAGCGACGAGCTGGACAGCTCGATCCGCCTGACCCCACACGCGTGCCTGGACCCCCAGGGCGGATGCGCATCGCGAGGCGAGCGTACCCAGTGTCTCAGTGGCACCAAGGTCGCACAGCCTTCCCAGACGCGCAGCGCCACGGCTCAAGCCGGCGCTCACCGTGGTGATGACAGGCTCCTCGTAGGGATGTGCAGCCCGGATCGCCGAGACGACAGCGCCCACGAGCGCTTGCGGGCACGTGGTCTCGATACGAACCTCGCCGGCGGTGTTCTCCCCTATCTCTCCGGACACAGGGTCGCTGCCCTCGAGTCCGGTGAAGTGTCCGGAACCGTCGACCGTGAACGCACAACCGGAATACAGGCCCACACGACCCGCCCCTGCGTCTTCGAGTGCCGATATAAGCCCGTTCGCCGCTTCAGGTGGAGCGAAGGTCGATACCACTGCTACGGGCTGCTGGGCCGCCTCCAGGGGCTTCAGTGTGTGGAAGCCCAGGAGGTCAGGAAATGCCTGTGCCCCCGAAGGAGATCGATCGAGGTTGGTGTGGAACGAGATGAGTGAAACGCCAGCGGCAAGCGCGTCGACCAGCACGGCTGTCTTACCGTCAGCCAGAAGTGGCAACGACACATCCAGTACCGCAGGATGATGCGTGAGCAAGACATCGTGCCCGCCCTCGATCGCCCTGCGGACAGCCGCACGATCGGCATCGAGCGTGACCAGCACCGAGCGTATCGGAGCGCCGGGATCGCCGGCCACCAGGCCCACACGGTCCCATTCTTCGGCCCACTCAAGCGGGAATTCGGTCGACAACCCCGAAACGAGCTCCCGCACAGTGGTGACGGCAGATGCAGATGTCACAGCTTCACCTCCTGCCGGACGCGTGACCTGAAGTAGCAGACGCTCGAGTACCCTGCTTCCCTCAGCGCCTCTACGGCCAGGTCATACCCGTATCCGACCTCCCCGGGACTGTGTGCGTCAGAGCCGATGGTAGCGGGCACTCCCGCATCGAAGAACGCCTTCAGAAGCGGAAGCGCCGGATACAGCTCGGCGCATGGTTTCCTCAGTCCGGCCGTGTTGACCTCGATGGCGACATCCGCCTTGGCGAGGGCAGCCGCAAGCGTACGGTAACGCTCGTCGTTCCCATCCTCCGGTATATAGCCGAACTTCTTGACGAGGTCCGTGTGTCCCATGACGTCGAAGAGGCCGGAAGCAGCCGCCTGGGCGACCTGAGCGAAGTACCGGTCCCACAGCTCGCCGATATCCCAGTTCGCATAGTCTTCCATGCGATCGGGGTCGTCGAACGCCCAGCCGTCGATCATGTGCACTGACCCGAGAACGACGTCGAACGGGTACTGCTCAAGCAGCCGCGAAACGTGCGCCTCTTCACCAGGGATGTGATCGGCCTCTATGCCGAGAAGGACCGTCGGGCCGCCGTCGAGCGCAGCTGCTTCACGTGCCTTGAGGACGTCTTGCACGTAGTCCGCAAGCTCTTGCTCGGCCATCGCATACCCGGCGGCGTGGGGATCGACTGCGAGCAAAGACGGGGGCAGCGGCAGATGGTCTGTCATAGCGACTACGTCCAGGCCGATCTGTGCGGCCTGGCGTATGTAGTCCGGCACATCGCCTTGCGCGTGACCGCATCTTGCGGTGTGAACATGTAGGTCTATCATCAAGCCTCCGTAGACTGAAGCTCCTTCGGTCTGTGAAACCGTGCACTCATCGTATGCCCGGAGACTCAGTCGACATCGACTCGCCCGAACGGAGCAGTGCGACCATGTCTCCGGCATCGATGCCTTTGGCAGGAACGAGCATCGTCAGCACCTGCTCGTGGGTGATCCGTCCACGATGATACATGTTGCGCAGGTCCTCGAGGTTGTCGATCGATATGGTTCGCATGTTCGCTATGTGTCGCGCCTGGCGAATGGCGACCGTGAACTCCTGCGCCGTCTGCTGACCCTCCACTATGAACAGGACGCTTGGTGGGGCCCCTTGTATGGATTCGATACCGCGAGACACCTCGGAAACGAAATGGGCTGCCGCCGCAAGCGAGGAAGGACGCTCGACGGTTCGCGACATGATGGACACGCCGGAGGCAGACAGCCAGGTCCCGTTGGCGCACACCTCAAAACCAAGGCCATGAGCATCGTCTTCGACGCGTTGCCTGAACTCCTTGCGAAGCCGCTTCACGTCTTCTGAGTGCGGAGTCGAAGGCGACAGCACCACGTCCGGCAGCGCCTGACGGACGTCCTCCTCCGTCGTCTGCCGTTGCAGACCCACAAGTTCCCTGACATCGGAAGTCAGTGCATGTTTGGCATCCATCGTGAGCAGCTCGGCGAGCCTGGGGTTGCTCACCTGCATCTTCAGACCGAACACGTTGAGTACCTGGTGACGTTGTGGATCCTCGTTGTCGTCCTGCTGCATGAGATGCGCTCCTGATCTTCGTTGGACCGTCACATCTCCCCCACTCAAGGGTAACGTAACGCGGGTATCGGGTGAAGCGTTCCTTCCATCTGCCGATGGGCGCCTTTTGCCATCACATTCAAACCGTCCGGCGAATCGAACATGCGGCCGCTTGTCCAAGACGCGACTGCATGATAGGTTGTTCTCCCGCTCCTAGGAGCGTGATGTGATCGGACATCCACGGTTGATAGCCACAGGATGGCGAAAGCCCACTGGATTGCCTAGCAAGAAGCCCACGTCGTAGAGATACGGCGTGGGCTTCTTGGTGTTCATCGGTGGGGCATCAGCCCAAAGAACGCATCAGATTCGCCATCTCGATGCCGCTCGTTGCGGCATCCCATCCCTTGTTCCCGGCCTTCGTGCCGGCACGCTCTACCGCCTGCTCGATGGTATCAGCGGTGATCACACCGAACATCACGGGGACACCGGAGTCCAGAGCAGCCTTAGCCACGCCCTTTGAGACCTCTGACGAGACGTACTCGAAGTGAGGTGTGCCTCCACGGATCACGACGCCCAGGGCCAGGACCACATCGTAGCGGCCTGAATCGGCCATCCGGCGTGCCAGGAGCGGTATCTCGAACGCTCCGGGGACCCAGGCGATATCCACGTCGTCCGTGGCAACACCGTGACGCCCCAGTGCATCCTGCGCGCCGCTGAGCAGCCGACCGGACAGAAGCTCGTTGAACCTGCTGATCACGATGCCGACCCTGAG
>JBFHJN010000065.1:0-12799 GCA_041595875.1 Coriobacteriia bacterium | reverse complement strand
CGATCGACGAGCGCCTTGCTGCCCACCGGTTGCACGCTTCTTATGTACTCCTCGACAAGCGCGGTGAGAACACTACGCCGTCTGGGGTTGAGCTCTGCTGCCATGATCACTCCGTTAGCACTCTAGGCCTGTGAGTGCTGATTGATGGTAGGACGCAGGTCAGGAGGGTGTCAAACCTCTACCCTGCTTCCAGCACACGCCCGAACACCTCGTTGCCCAGCAGCCAGCCGCGCTCCGTCGTGCGCCAACGCTCTCCCGCAGGCTCGACGAGGCCGTCGGCCTGCAGCTCCGCGAGCACGCGGGTGAGCCCGGCGTTTTCGACGAGCGCGACATCCACACCCTCCGCCATCCGCAGGCCGAGCATGACGTCCTCTGCGGAGACCTCCGCGGCGGTCAGAATGCCCGCCACCAAGGGAGGACGCAACGGTGCTGCCAGGTAGTCCTCTATCTTCTCGGCCACCGAGAAGCGCACCCGCGCGGCGTCGCTCGTGCCCGGGACCAAGTTCCACGGGTGGTCGTACCAGCCCTCGGCCCGCGCGATCCGCTCGAACTCACCAGCCGGGAGCATGCTGTGCGCACCCGGACCGATGCCGATGTAGGGCACGCCGGTCCAGTAGGCGGTGTTGTGGCGGCTCTCCTGGCCGGGCCGGGCGTGGTTGGCGGTCTCGTAGCGGACCATCCCCGCCGCCGAGAGGACCTTTGCGGCATGCAGCATCATGTCGGCCGCCAGGTCAGGATCGGGCTCCGGAACGCGTCCGGCATCCACCGAGCGGCACAACGGCGTCCCCTCCTCGACCGAGAGCGGGTAGACGCTCACATGACCCGCGCCCGTATCGATCGCGCGTCGCAACGATGCGTCCCACGACTCCATCGACTGGCCGGGGACGCCGCAGATGAGGTCGAGAGCGACGCGCATGCCGCTGCCCGCCAGAAGCCGGGCGGCGTTTTGAGCGGTTGCGGCGTCGTGACGCCTCCCCAGTGTCTGCAGCACGTCGTCGTCAAAGGACTGAACGCCCAGGCTCATGCGGGTGACCCCCGCACCACGAAGCGCCGAGACTATCTCCGGCGTCGTGGTCTCCGGGTTCGTCTCAACGGTGATCTCTGCGTCAGTGCGAAGGCCGCACCGCTCGCGAATACCCGCGAGCAGCGAGACAAGCCCGTCGCCCAGCAGGGTGGGAGTCCCGCCGCCGAAGTACAGGGTGCTGACATCGCCCAGGACTCCGCGATCGCTCCATGCGGTCGTCTCGGCCAGTGCGGCATCCACGTACGAGGAAAGCTCAGCGGGTTCTCTGGGAGTGCGAGAAGCGAAGTCGCAGTACGCGCACTTGGACATGCAGAACGGGACGTGCACGTAGAGCGCAGTGCCGCGGCTAGTCATCGACTTTCAGGATGGCCATGAAGGCCTCCTGGGGAACCTCGATGTTACCCACGTTCTTCATGCGCTTCTTGCCCTTCTTCTGCTTCTCCAGAAGCTTGCGCTTGCGCGTGATATCGCCGCCGTAGCACTTCGCCAGGACGTCTTTGCGCTTGGCCTTCACCGTCTCGCGGGCGATGATCCGGCCGCCGATAGCCGCCTGGATCGGCACCTCGAACATCTGCCGGGGGATGATGGCACGCAGCTTCTCGGTCAGCATCTTGCCCCGGGCATACGCTTTGTCCTTGTGCACGATGAAGCTCAACGCATCCACCGGCTTGCCCGCCAGCAGAACGTCCAGCTTCACGAGTTCGCTGGTCTTGTAGCCGATGTATTCGTAGTCCAGGCTCGCGTAGCCCTTAGTACGGCTCTTGAGCTGGTCGAAGTAGTCCATGATCAGCTCTGAGAGCGGTATCTCGTAGTGCATGTCCACCGTGGTGGCCGAGAGGTACTGCATGTCTTTGAACGTGGCGCGGTGTCCTTCGGCAAGCTCCATGACGGCGCCGACGAACTCCGGCGGCACCAGAACGGTGGCCTTGAGGTACGGCTCCTCGATGTGCTCGATCATGCCCGGATCGGGCAGGTCCTGCGGCGAGTGCAACGCCAGCATCTCGCCGTTGGTCTTGTAGGCGTGATACTCCACGCTGGGCGCTGTGGCGAGCAGGTCAAGGTCGAACTCGCGCTCGAGCCGCTCTTTGACGACCTCCATGTGCAGCAGGCCCAGAAAGCCCACGCGGAAGCCGAAACCGAGCGCGTGGCTGCTCTCGGGTTCATAGAGCAGCGCGGGGTCGTTGAGCTGCAGCTTGTCCAGAGCGTCGCGAAGGTCCGGGTACTGGTCGCCATCGATAGGAAACAGCCCCGTGTAGACCATGGGCTTCACTTCGCGGTAACCGGGCAGAGGCTCCTCGGCGCCATCCCTGGCCAGCGTCACGGTGTCGCCCACCTTCACCAAAGAGGGGTCTTTCAACCCCGTGATGAGATAGCCGACCTCTCCTACGCCGAGCTGGTCGACCGGCACGTTGGCCGGACGGCGGACGCCTACTTCTTCGACGTCGGTCACGGTCTTGCTGGCCATCATGCGGATCTTCATCCCCTTCGAGATGGATCCGTCGATGACGCGAACGAGTGCGACCACGCCGCGGTACGCATCGAAATACGAGTCGAAGATGAGTGCCTTGGTCGGGGCATCGGGATCTCCCATAGGAGCTGGCACTCGCGCGACGACCGCCTCAAGGGCGTCTTTGACGCCGATCCCGCTCTTCCCGCTGGTCAGCACGGCCTCATCGGCAGGAACAGCCAGGGCCTCTTCGATCTCGTGACGAACGCGCTCGGGATCGGCCGCTGGCAGGTCGATCTTGTTGATGATCGGGATGATCTCAAGGTCGGCGTTCATCGCCATGAGGGCGTTTGCGACCGTCTGCGCCTCCACGCCCTGCGCCGCGTCAACGACAAGCATCACGCCCTCACACGCCGCCAGCGAACGCGAGACTTCGTAGGTGAAGTCCACGTGCCCCGGCGTGTCGATGAGGTTGAGCTGATACGTGTGGCCGTCATCGGCGTCATACATGACACGGACCGCCTGGGCCTTGATGGTGATGCCACGTTCACGCTCGATGTCCATCGAATCGAGGACCTGCTCCATCATGTCGCGGTCCGCGATGGTATGCGTCATCTGCAGCACACGATCGGCAAGTGTGGATTTGCCGTGATCGATGTGCGCGATGATGGAGAAGTTGCGTATGTATTCGGGGTTCGTCATCAGACGGGTAGTGTATCAGGCATCGGTGCCGAGGGAAATGAAGCGACAGGCGCGATCTTGCGGGAGCTCCCGCAAGTGATGCGTTGCTACCGAAGATGCTGCGTGCTATCCTACTCGGGTTCGTCCGCACCCCACTGCGACGGGCACCACCTGATTTCGGAAGGAACGAAACACTGTGGCCAATATCAAGAGCCAGAAGAAGCGCATCCTGACCAACGCCAAGGCTCAGGAGCGCAACAAAGCAGTCAAGTCCGGTCTGAAGACGGCGATCAAGCATGTTGATGCCGCTGTCACTGCCGGCGACAAGGACGCCGCCCTCGAGGCCGCTCGCACCGCGAGCCGTGCTTTGGACAAGGCAGCAAGCAAGGGCGTCATTCACGAGAACCAGGCGGCCAACCGCAAGTCGGGCGTCATGAACCGCGTTGCGGGCATGGAGTAGTCGCTAACACACTGCGTATCACGTGAAGAAGACCGCGGAGATCCCGCGGTCTTCTTGTGTTCCGGGGCAGATCGACGCCAAATGGGCGCGACGCTACTGCGCGCACACCTCGATCACCCAACGTTCCAGAGCTAAACGAGGGTCTTGTCCGCCCGTCTTCATCTGAGATTCGGTCTCTGCCGCTGCTCGCAAGGCCGAAACCAGATCGGCCTCCTCAAAACGACGGGCCTGACGCGCATAGTTGCGCACCTGCCAATCCGCGGCACGCACCTGCGAAGCCATCTCGCGTTCAGAGACATCCCTATCCAGCAGCGCCTTCACGCTGAGCAGCATGCGCACGTGGCGAACAGCCATCGCGTGCACGCCCATCACAGACTCGCCACCGTCGACAAGATCGGCCAGCAGCCGCAGTGCAGCGCCGCAATCACGGGCACCCAGTGCATCCAAGAACTCGAAGACACTGGTGGGGGCCGTCTGAGAGACGACCGCTTCAACGTCTTCGCGCTCGATGCGGGCCTTGTCTCCCGCGAACGCGATGATCTTCTCGGCCTCGATATCGATCTTGCGCAAGTCGCGACCTACCGCGCGGACGAGCGACTCGGCGGCATCCGGCGAGAGCTGACGGCCCTTCGAGGTGAAGTGCGACATGACCCACGACGGATAGTCGTTCTTGCGAGGAGCGCGGTACTCCGCCGCGCCTCCCAGGGCATCCACTGCCTTGAACAGCTTCCCGTTGCGGGAGATGCTGGAGGCCACAAGGACGAGGCATGCGGTGGGCGCAGGATCCGCGGCGTACGCGGCAAGCTCAGCCTGAGCGGCCGCATTCATCTTGTCGACGTTCCTCAAGACCACCAGACGCCGATCCGAAGCGAACGGCAGTGTGTTGGCAGCCGAGATCACGCTGCTGGCATCGCTGCTCTCCGCATCGAACTGGTCGAAGTTGAAGTCGAGGTCTGCGACCTCGGCCACACGCTCACGCAGGCGCTGCACAGCCTGAGCCAGCAACAGCTCCTCTTTGCCCCAGATCAGGTAGACGGGCTTGAGTTTTGTAAGTCCTGTATCTGCCACACTCACTCCGGATCATCGGTCACGGCGGTGCCCTGACGCCTGCACCCGCTAGGCTTCTATTCTCGCATACGCGCTGCGTCAGTACGCGGAATCCATGGGAGCCGATCTTGATGGTGACATCGCCCGAGTGATCGGTCCGATATGCCCTGACCCCAAGCTGGTCGAGAAGCTCCAACGTCTCCTCGCACGGGTGACCGAAGCGGTTGCCCTCACCCACACTGATCACCGCGACTTCCGGACTCCACACGCTGAGGCCTCGCTCGTTCAGACCGTTGACGCTCCCATGGTGCGGGACTTTGAGCACCTCGACATCTTCGAGCGCACCCGTCTCGTCCAGCGCGTCTTGGACCTCGCCTTCCGCGTCACCCGTGAGGACGGCGTCAAACGATCCGCGGTGGAGCGCCAGTACCACGCTTGTGTTGTTGGTGTTCTCAGGCAGAGGCGCGGTAGCGTCCGGCCACAAGACCTCCACTACGCACTGCCCCACAGTGAACCTGTCCCCCGCTTGCAGTGACCTGGTCGCCACCGCCCCACGGGGCGTGAGCCTCTCCACGGTCTGCTCGATTTCGGCTCTGGCCCCTTCGTCCATCGCGCACGGCACACCCACCCAGCCGACTTGCGCCACGCCGATGAGCCCGGCCAGCCCTCCTGTGTGATCGTCATGTGCATGGGTGAGCACGATCGCGTCGATGCGTCGCACTCCCGCCCGGGCCAGTGCCTTGCGAAGAGACGTCCCATCGGCCCCGGTGTCCACCAGCAGCGTCTGCCCGCCGTCCTGTACCAAGATCGCATCGCCTTGCCCCACATCGCATACCACGATGCTTGCTCCTCCGCCCGAAGGCAGGCCCACGGCAACCACGATCAGGATGAGCACCACGGTGAGAGCCGAACGTCGCGAGTGGCGCTGTGAACGCGGGAGCGGCCACACGATCCATACGACGGCCACACCGATGGCTGCGATCAGCCCGGCTACCGCGCTGCTGCCACCCGACATCACAGCCGCCCCCGGTAGCGACGCCAGACGTGCGACAACCCATGCGATGGCCGAGAGGATCCCTTGTGCGACAGCGATGAGTGGAGCACCCGCCCATCCACCCACGGCACTGCGCAGGATGAGGCCCACCATTCCGCTGCACAACGCAAACGGCAGACACGGAAGCACCACGGCATTGGCGACGGGCGCCAGGACAGAGAACATCTGAAAGGCCGGAACTGTGACCGGAGCGGTGACGGCCTGGGCCACACATGTGAGCGACATCAACTCCGCGCCCCGACGCGACCACGGACCACTGCATGCTTCCGCCCAGGCTGTTGCCCAACGACCGAACAGCAGCAACCCTGCAACCGCCAGCACCGAGAGCTGAAGGCCGATAGAGAAGACACCCCACGGGGACGTGATGATGAGAGCGAGCACTGCAGCCGACAGACTGGCAAGGCCGTCTCGACGCACGCCGATCGTCTCGGCCACAGCACCCGCGGTCACCATCAGCAGGGCGCGCACCGCGGAGGTGGGGACTCCTGTCACCAGGACGAATCCGATACCAGCCGATACCGAGGCGAGAAGCCCGACCTGTTTGGGAGCCCGCATCAGGCGCGCCAGACCCAAGACAAGCGCGCACACCAGTCCCAGATGCATGCCGGACACCGCCAGCACGTGAGACAGCCCCAGTATCCGGAAGTCCTCCTCAACCGCACTGTCAGCCAGCGCACGTCTGTCGCCCAGCGCGATTCCACGCAACAGGGCTGCGCCAGAGTCCGTGCTGCGGCCCAGATACGTGCTCGCTTCCGCCCGCCACCGCCACAGGGCACCGGCGACTCCGCCCGGCCACCCCGCGATCTGTGCAGACCACGCCGAACCTGAGCCGAGGATCCCGTTACGGACGTTGTCGCGGCCGAAACGCTCATCGTCCAGCGACGGCTCGAGGATGGCTCGAACCTTGACGAGCATCCCGACCTCCGGCTCCTTTGAACCGGACGGCCAACCGATAGAGACCAGCACTCCAGGGCAGGGCTCACCGCTCAATCGCAGGGTCACGCGCGAGCCGTATGCGCCTTCCCGGGGATCAGCGACGACCCTGCCGCTCCACTCCCGGGCTCCGGCGTCCGCCAGGGTGGCGCTTGATGCGCAGGCCCGCAGAACCTGGATGCCGGACAGCGAGGCTCCCAAGAGCAGGCCCGCCAGGGCAAGCTGTACCGGAGCGCGCCATCTCGTTCTTCGCACCCGCACGCAGATCGCTGTCAAGCAGACGACGACGACTACTGCGCACATGCACGCCGTGAGTACATCAGAACGCCACAGCCACCACAGCGACTCTCCTGACAGGGCGCCCAGCCAGGCACATGTCGCGAGCCAGGCCACCGGAGGTATCGTGGGCCTGCTACAACAGCTCACCCCGTCGCTCACTGCACGGTCACCAGGTCCCGCAGCGATTCCACCTTCTTCGCCCCGATGCCGCTGACCCTTTGAAGGTCATCGACCGTGCCGAAAGGCCCGTTCGCGTCACGGTCCGCGACGATCTTCTGAGCCGTGGAAGGCCCGACGCCCGGAAGGGTATCCAGCTCGGCTTCGGTGGCGGTATTGAGATTCACCAGACCGCTGCCCGAAACCGATGCATCGCTGCCCGTCAGCCCCTGGACAGCGGTCTTGCCCTCCTCCACCTCGTCTTGAGTAGGCACATACACCTGCTCCCCGTCCTGGAGGATCCGCGCAAGATTGAGAGCGTCGGTCGAGCTGCTTCCAAGCGTCCCTCCCGCAGCACGGATGGCATCATCGACACGCGCTCCCGCCGCAAGCTCATAGACTCCCGGGGTGCGGACGGCACCCGCAACGTGCACGACCACGCCCACGCTGGCAGTGGCAGTGGTAGATACGGCGTCGGGAGCAGACGCGCTCTCGGCGACATCCGAGGTGAACTCGATCGCCGGAGCACGGGTCCCTTGCAGCAGAGCGAATCCGATCGCCACAGCGACCACCACAAAGGCCGCTTTGACCGCCGTCGCCTTCGCCCCTGTCAGACCGGCACGTGCGAGCAGGTCTTCCAGCCTCTGTTGTGCCTGCATAGATACGGCGCCCCCTTCGTCGAGACGGAGGGGGCGCCGGGTCAGGCATCGAATCTAGCGCGCGGTGTTTACCGCCCGCTTATCACTCTCATACCAAAGGCTTTCAGTTGGCCACGATACTGACGAGCTTGCCCGGAACCACGAGCACCTTTCGAACCGTGAGACCCTCGGTATGCTCGGCGACCTTGGGCAGGGCAAGCGCCAGTTCACGCACGGCATCCTCGGATGCGCCTGCGTCGACCACAAGGCGTGCGCGGACCTTGCCGTTCACCTGCACCGCCATCTCCACCTCGTCGGCCGCAGCTGCCTTTGGATCCCACACGGGCCACTCGGCCCGATGCACAGAGGTGTCCTCACCCAGGACCTCGCGCCACAGTTCCTCGGCCATGTGCGGCACATACGGCGCCAGCAGCAGCACGAGCGTGGTCGCGACCTCCCGCTCAAGCGCAACGTCACGCTTCTCTTCAGGCACGCTCCGCCGGTAGTCGGTGGCAGCGTTGAGCAGCTCCATCATGGCCGAGAGGGCCGTGTTGAACTGGAAGCGCTCGATGTCGTCTTCGACCTTGCCCACGACACGATGGCGTTCACGACGAAGCACCTTGGCCGGCTCGGCATCGGTCGCCGGCGAGTCGGACACGGGCTCCTCGGCCACCTCTGTGACGTAGCGCCATACCCGTCCCAGGAAGCGGTACATGCCGTCCAGGCCGTCCTGGCTCCACTCGAGGTCTTTGTCCGGTGGCGCCATGAACAGGATGTAGGCACGCAAAGCGTCGGCACCGTAGCGAGCGATCATGTCCTCGGGCGCCACGACGTTGCCGCGCGATTTGCTCATCGTCGCGCCGTCGAGCTTGACCATCCCCTGGGTGAGCAGGTTGGTGAATGGCTCGGCGAAGTCCACCAGGTCCATGTCGCGGAAGACCTTGGTGAAGAAGCGCGAGTAGAGCAGGTGCAAGATGGCGTGCTCGATGCCGCCGATGTACTGATCCACCGGCATCCAGTAGTCTGCCTTGTCCTTGTCCCATATCGCGGCGTCATTGCGTGCGTCACAGTAGCGCAGGTAGTACCAGCTGGAACACGTGAACGTGTCCATCGTGTCGGTCTCCCGACGGGCGGCTCCCCCGCATGCAGGACAGGTGGTCTCGTAGAACTCAGGATGGTCCGCAAGCGTCTCGCCCTTGGTCACGTCTACATCTGCAGGCAAGACCACGGGCAGGTCGGCCTCAGGAACCGGCACCAGGCCGCATGACGGGCAGTGGATGGCAGGTATCGGGTTGCCCCAGTAGCGCTGCCGGGAGATGAGCCAGTCGCGCAAACGGAAGTTGATGGATGCGTGGCCCTGACCGCGCTCCTCCAGCCATGCGATCACCTTTGTGACACCCTCGCCGTGCTTGCCCGTGGGCGTGCCCGTGAACTGACCGGACTGCACCATGATGCCCTCATCGGCGTGCGCGACGTCCCAATCGACATCGGTCACGACGCGCTCGGTCTGGTCTTTCAGCTGCTCGTAGAGGGGGTCATCGGCCGTCACCACGACCGGCGGGATGGGCAGACCGTACTTGCGGGCGAACTCGAAGTCACGCTGGTCACCGCAGGGTACCGCCATGACCGCGCCTGTGCCGTACTCCATGAGCACGTAGTCAGCCACCCAGACGGGCACCTTCTCGCCATTGACGGGATTGATCACATAGCGGCCAGTAAAAGCGCCGTTCTTCTCTTTATCGGTGGACGAGCGATCGATCGCGGTCTCTTTGGCGGCTCCCGCCACGACCTCGTTGACGCGGGGGGCGTGCTCGGTGCCCTCAACCAGTCTGGCGACCAGCGGATGCTCCGGTGCCAGCAGGAAGAACGAGCAGCCGAACAGCGTATCGGGACGCGTGGTGAAGACGGTGATGGTCTCGTCGGTGGGCTCGCCTGAGGCGTCACACAGCTTGAAGTCGACCTCGGCGCCTTCGCTGCGTCCGATCCAGTTGGCCTGCATCGCCTTGACGCGCTCCGGCCAGCCCGGAAGCTCGTCCAGATCGTCCAGCAACTCCTGGGCGTATTCGGTGATCTTGAAGTACCACTGCTCCAGCTCGCGCTTCTGGACCACGCTCTTGCAGCGCCAGCACACTCCGTCGCCGATGACCTGCTCGTTGGCCAGAACGGTCATGCACGAGGGACACCAGTTGACCGGCGAGCTCTTGCGCTCCACCAGCCCGCGCTCCCAGAACTTGATGAAGATCCACTGGCCCCAGCGGTAGTACTCCTCATCGCTACTGGCCAGACGGCGGTCCCAGTCGTAGCTGAAGCCCATGCGGCGGAACGATGCCGCCTGCTTCTCGATATTGGCGTACGTCCAGGTGGCGGGGTGCGAGTCGCTCTTGATAGCGGCGTTCTCTGCAGGCAGGCCGAAAGAGTCCCAGCCGATGGGATGCAGCACATTGGTACCGCGCATCGTCCAATAACGCGCGATCACGTCACCGATCGAATAGTTGCGCACATGACCCATGTGGATGTCCCCGGAAGGATAGGGGAACATCTCGAGCACATACTTCTTGGGCCTGGTTGGATCTTCGGAGACTTTGTAGAGTCCCTCGGCATCCCAGACCGACTGCCACTTAACTTCTATGTCATGCGGTTCGTACGAACGTGCCACAACGGCCTCCATGCATGCCGGGAACTGACTCTACGCATGATAGCCGAGGAGAGACTCCTCCGAAACCGCGCGAGCGACTCATACTACCCCACGAGCGAGTCCGCGCGCCCAGTAGACCCAGAATCCCGGGACCTCACGCAAGACGAACAGCGGGGTGCCCGGGATGGGTTGGCTGGGCGCCGCAGGCACCGTTGACACGTTCACTCCGGCGGCCCGATAGGCCATCTTGATGCGCGGCAGATGGTAGAACTGGCTCACCACGAGCACGCTCTGGATGTTTCGCTGCTGGAAGAGCTGCGTCGTGTTGGCTACGGTCGAATCCGTATCGACTCCGTCGTGATCGAGCAAGATCGCCTCGGCGGGAACGCCCAGCTGCACCGCACGGTCCCGCATGGCGACAGACTCGTCGATCCCCTCGGCGCCGGTCGCGCCCGACATCACTAGCACCCTGGCGCTCCCCTGCTGATAGAGCTCCACTGCGGTCCGGACCCTGTCTTCCAGCGACGTAGAGAGTCTCCCGTCGGGCCACGCCTTGGCGCCAAGCACCACGACCGCCTCTGCGGGACGACGATAGTCTGTGGTGCCGAAGAACAGCACCTGCGCCAGCGGGAACATGAACACAAGCACCAGGGCGACCACGAGCGCCCCCAGCCGTGAACGGCCCGAGTCGCCGGTTTGTACGCGCCGGCCGATACCTAGAGCCAGCAAGACGAACACGACGAAGAGCACCGCCGAGAACGGCACGGGCATCAGCGGGTCGATCGTACCCGCATCCCAGGCACGCCAGAAGGCCGTGGCGTTGACCAGCGCCGCACCCGCAAGAAAGAGAGATCCCCCGCACGTCGTCAAACGGCGGACGCGTCCCATGACCGGCAGTACCGCGTAGGCCACCAGCAGCGCCGCAACGAGCACTCCAATCAGCGTGGCAAGCCAGCCGGGGAGAAAGCCCATATCGATCCACCAGATGTTCTCGGCACTGGAGCCAAGCGAGGCCCCGACCGAGTTGGCCAGCGAGAAGCACCCGAAAAACAGCGCGACTCCGCGAGAGACCGCTCCTGACCCTGTTCTGAGCGTCCCGGACATGCATCCTCCCATCCCATCGGCGCGGTCGACACTAGAGACCGTATCAGGCCCCAGCAGCGCCACGCTGCGTACGATGGCGAACGGTTGCCTGTGGCCCGGACACGGGGAGCGGACCACGAAAAAGCCCGCCGGATCCCCGACGGGCTTTCGAAGTCATTTGGTGGAGCCAAGGGGGATCGAACCCCTGACCTCATGGCTGCCAGCCATGCGCTCTCCCAGCTGAGCTATGGCCCCACATTCTGGGTCGCCCCGAAAGGCGCAAGCGTCAGTATACCAGTCAGTCCGCTTCGGTCAAGCAAACCGATGAGGCAGTCTTACTCCTCGATGACCGGCACGGACGGACCCTCCAGGGTAGTGGTCAAAACGACACGCTCCCCTGCCCGCTTCGTGGTGCCCACAAGCTCTGACACCGCCATACCGGCGAGGATGAGCGCGGCACCCGCAGCGCCGCCTATACCGAGGCTCTCACCAGCCAACCAACCGAAGATCCCGCCAAAAGCCGGCTCCATGATCAAGATCAGCGCGGTCTTAGCCGGCGAGATGATCTTCTGAGCGTACGTCTGCACCGCAAAAGCCACCGCCGAGGCGAGCACTCCTGTCACGAGCAGCGCGATCCAAACGGCGGAATCCGTCGGCAAAGACGGCCTCTCGAAGACCAACGATATGCCCCCCGTGACAACGCACACGGTGGCCAACTGCACCAGCGTCAGGGGTCGTGAATCATGAGCCTTGCCAGGACCGCCAAGGATGATCATGTGCACGGAGTACGCTGTCGCGCATACCAACGTGCGCGTATCCCCCACATTCCAGCCGCCCGCAGCACCGCCTGACAAGAGCCACAGTCCGCCCAACGCAAGCGCCGCGCCCGCCACAGTGGAGGGGCGCGGGGGCTTACGCAGCAGGAGCGCCTGCAGAGCGGGCGTGATGATCACGAACATCCCTGTGATGAAGGCCGCCTTGGACGCAGAGGTGGCCTGGAGCCCCCACGTCTGGAAGATGTAGCCCACGCAAAGCATCAGCCCGGCGAGAACGCCCACGCGCAACGTCCCTGGCTTGAACAGCCGAAAAGACCGCGGGAACATCACCATGAAGGCGACGAGCGCTATGGCGAAGCGGAACCCCAAAAAGCCATAGAGGGGATATCTGGACACCGCGTCTTTCACCATGACGAACGTGCCGCCCCACACCGCCGCCACGCCTACAAGCGCGACTGCCACCCATATACGCTTGGCCGAGGGCGTCACGACTCGAGAGGTTCTTCCTGGTCCGCAGCGGGCTTCTCGGTCAGATTGGCGATCTCTGCGGGAAGCTCCACGCGCGGAGCATCGGACCACAGCTTCT
>JBFHJN010000064.1:0-13589 GCA_041595875.1 Coriobacteriia bacterium | reverse complement strand
GCCCAAGACGTTGCCGATGGCCACTTCGAGGTTCCCCTTGCGTGCCGCGACGACGCTGACGACAAGCTCGGGCAGCGAGGTGCCCAGCGCCACCGCGCTGAGCGCGATGATGTCGGTGCCCACGTTGAACAGCACCGACAGCTCCACCACAGCGCGGACGGTGTATTCGGCACCGAAGTAGATCCCTACCGCGCCAACGCCTATCTTGAGCCAGATCCGGGGGTCGAAGTGCCCCCTCCGGACACCCAGCTCCTCCTCGACGCTCTCGCCTATCCCCGAATGCTTGTGCTCTCGCCTGAGACTCATGCTGACCGCATAGCTGACGTAGATCACCGTGCCCGCGAGACAGACCAGCGACTCCGGGACTGTGACACTCCCGTCCCAGGCGATGATCGCCAGCAAGAAGGCCGATCCCACAAGCAGCGGCAGGTCCACGTGGATGATCTCCCACGTGGCCCACAACCGACCACCAAGGATCGCAGCAACGCCTAGTACGAGGAAGATGTTGGTGACGTTGGAGCCGATGACGTTGCCCAGCACGATCTCCGGGTTGCCACGCAGGACCGCTATCACCGAGGAGACCAGCTCGGGCAGCGAGGTTCCCACCGCTACGATGGTGACGCCCACCACATACGCAGGCAGACCGAAAGCGAGGCCGATAGCCTCGGCGCCGTCAGTGAACCAATCTGCCGACCTGACCAGTACCAGCAGAGCGCCTGCAAGAACCGCCAGCCACAGCAGTGTCTGCATGTCAGCCAGAACCCAACAGCAGATCCATCACTCCGTGACCCGGGTCGACCAGCAACCCGGTCCCGGCAGCCGAGACTTCGCTGTAAGACCCGGCGCCGTTATGTGCAACGCCCGGTCCCGCCAGCACGAACGGCACCGGCTCGCCCACGTGCGTCTTGAGCTCTATCGGCGTGGGGTGATCCGGCATGCATAGGACCCGGAGCTCGCCCGGGTACTCCAGGATGCGAGACACCATCAGCTTGTCGATGGCCTCTATCGCGGCGATCTTCCCGCGCATATCACCCGCGTGACCCTCTTCATCGGGCGACTCCACATGCACGATCACCACGTCGTGGTCATCAAGCGCCGCGAGGCCGCCTTCGATCTGCGCCACATAGTCGTTGTCCGGTCCGTCGCTCACGCCGTCTATCTCGAGCCGATCGAAGCCGAACAGCACGGCAAGGCCGTTGAGCAGGTCCACTCCCGATGTCATGGCGGCGCTCCTGCCGCGTAGCGCCGAGAAGGGACGCAGGTCGCCGGGTGCCTCGCCGGGCCAGAACGGCCAGATGTCAGTGGCCTCTACCTCGCCCCGGGCGGCCCTGGACCGGTTCGCCGGACTTGCGGCGAGTACTCCCCGGGCACGCGCCATCAGATCGAGCAGCAGCTCCGCGCCCTCGCCCCGCGGCACCTGTCCGTCTATGGACTTGTCGGAGATGTCGTGAGGCGGCGTATATGCCAGCGCCATGAGCTCGGGATGGCCCTTCACCACAAGGATATGCCGATACGCCACGCCGGGATGGAACGTGAACGTATCATCCGAGAGCTCCATCGCAAGATCCGCGATGATCGAGCGGGACTCAGCAGTGGTGATGTGACCGCATGAGTACGAGGCCATGTTCCCATCCCGGACCGACACCAGGTTGATCCGCATGGCGATCTCGTCAGGCGCCAGCGTGACACCGAGGCTGGCCGCCTCAATGGCGCCGCGTCCCACGTGGTTGGCCACCGGATCGTAGCCCAGGATAGACGTGCATGCGGCTGCCGAGGAAGGCTCAACGCCGTCCGGCACCGTCTGGGCAAGGCCCACGGTGCCGCGTGCGGCCAGGGCGTCCAGGTTAGGCGTGGAGGCTGCCTGAAGGCTGGTATGGCCCCCGAGCTCATCGATAGGCCAGCCGGCCGCGCCGTCGAGTATGAGAACGAGATGCTTCACATTGCCCCCTCGGTATCAAAGACTGTACCCAGGGTACGATGAAGTGCGGCGATGAGCCAATGTGAATCGCCGCCGCTCTCGTTGCCGGGCCGGTATCAGGCAGCGACTTCCGAGGAGTCGAGCTCACCGGTGAGGTCGTCATCCAGCAGCGACTCGTGCGCCGGCGGTGCACCACGCAGTATCAGGTACCCGCCGATGCCCGCGACTACCGACGTGATGAGGATGGCCAGCTTCGCCTCGGACTGCAAAACGCCCGCACGAAACGCGAGTCCGCTGATGAACAGCGACATCGTGAAGCCGATACCGCCCAACCAACCGGCGCCGTAGATATGGCGCCAGGTGATGCCTTTGGGCAGCTCGGCGAGCTTGAACTTGACCGCCAGCCATGCGGCACCTGTGATGCCCAGCTGCTTGCCAAGCACCAGGCCGAAGAAGATGCCGAGCGAGACCGGCTCCAAGATGAGCTCAGCGACATCCAGCCCCACAAGCACCACCCCGGCGTTGGCCAGGGCGAACAGCGGCAAGATCACGAACGTGGTGAGCGGCAGCAGCGCATGCTCCATACGCTGCAGCGGAGCCTGTATCCAGCGCGCCTGTGCCTGGATCTCCTGGGCGCAATGCTGCTGGTCGGGCGTCTGCAACACGTGCTCGCCCGGGACGTCCTTCTCGGCGATCTCCTCGATCTTGCCCCTGGCCCAGTCCACGAACGCCAATGGCTGCATCCGTGAGCTTGCGGGGATCGTCAAAGCGACCAGGACCCCGGCGATGGTGGCATGGACTCCCGAGTTGAGGAAGCAGAACCAGATGATCACGGCGCCGATCGCGTAGGGCAGCGGCGCCTCGATACGCAAGACGTTGAAAAGCACCATCACCAGGAGAAGCGCAAGCCCGACGAACAGCCATCCCCACAAGATCTGGGAGGTATAGAAGATCGCGATCACAAGGATAGCGCCGATGTCGTCGGCGATAGCGAGTGCCGAGAGGAACACTTTGAGGCTCGTGGGTATACGGCTGCCCAGGAGTGCGAGCACTCCGAGGGCGAATGCGATGTCTGTTGCCATGGGGATGCCCCAGCCACCGGCTCCTTCACCGCCGTGGTTGATGAGCGCATAGATGAGTGCCGGACCCACCATGCCGCCTACCGCAGCCAGGATAGGAAGCGCGGCCTTGCGCAAAGTAGAGAGCTCCCCTACCAGTATCTCGCGCTTGATCTCCAGCCCTACCACGAAGAAGAACAGGGCCATCAGACCGTCATCGATCCAATGCAGGGTGGACTGCTGGAACTCGAAGGAGCCGAAGATGATTCCAAGCTCCGTATGCCAGAACTCCGTGAAAGCCTCCTGCCAGCCTGAATTGGCAAGCACGAGAGCGGTGATGGTGGCAAACAGCAAGACGAGAGACCCTGCCACCTCAAGGTGCAGGAACTCGGCGAAGCCCTCTCGCACTTTGGCATGGAACTCGCGCAGTGTGCGGCCGGCTTTTCCGATGTTGGAAGTCACGTTCAGCTCCTTTGTAAGGTCACGGTGCGTCGCGAGCAGGTACGCGGTGCACCAGGATACCCTATCCCGGGTTTCCAGCCTGTTTCGACTCAGCGAACGCGAGTCCGCCCTCCACTGAGCCCACCCAGGAGCACCCCGACGAGCGCGGCACCAAAAGTGACCGCAGCAACGAAGACCGCCCACAACCACACGGAGTACTCACCCAGGGCCACGTAAGCGACCAGCATCGCGACGCCGGGCATCCACACCCATAAGGCTACCCGCCATCCCGTCCCCCGGTCGATGATGCCGACAAGCGCCGAGACGAGACCGACGACAAGCGCTGTCAGAAGGATGGCGCTCACCCGCTCTGTGGAGCCACCGTCAGAGAACACCGCATTCAGCGACCCGAAGAAGCCGACTATCGCGCCCAAGACGAGCGCTACGAGTCGGGCCACGATACCGCGGACACCCATGCTACACGCCTCCCAGATGAATCCGGCGGGCTTGTCGCCCCTCCGGCGCGACTACAACGTAGCCAGCTGCGTGTTCGAGAAGCGCCGGCGGTAGTACGCCATGTACTCCACCTTGCTCTCCAGCGAGTCCAGAACCGCATGCGCGAAGTTGACCTTCTCGAACTTCTGCGCGCTTCCCAGCCCACCGGGCGAGAACACGTTGATCTCCATGAGCTTGTCGCCCACGATATCCAGACCGACGAGGAACATCCCGTCCGCCACGAGCTTGGGGCGGACCATCTCGGCGATGCGCAGGTGGGTCTCGCTGATCTGCGCCTGTGCTATGGCACCTCCGGCGTGAACGTTGCTCCGGATGTCGTCACCCTGACGGATCCGGCGAAACGCCGCATAGTGGCCTTTGTAGCGGAGCGGCTGACCGTTCATCATGAACAGCCGGGTGTCGCCCTCCTCGGCAGCCTCAAGATACTCCTGGCAGATGACATAGCCGTCACGAGTGAGAGCCTCCACCATCTGGTTCACATTCTTGGCCGACGCGTGATCCACCATGAACACTCCCTGGCCGCCGGAACCCTGGAGCGGCTTGAGGACGGCGCGGCCGCCTTCGTTTTTCACGAACTCCTTGATCTCCTCGCGATCGCGAGTGATCAGTGTCCGGGGGCGCACCTCTTCAGGGAACAGCTGGAAATACATCTTGTTCATGGCCTTTGCCAGACCATTGGGGTCGTTGAGCACGATGACGCCGTTTCGCATGGCGATTCGGCCGAACTCGATGCCAGCGCTCTGGGCCCACGGGCGCTTGGTGCCCTCCTCGGCGGGATTGCTGCGCAGCATCAAGACGTCGAGGTCATCGATGGTGATCCGCTTCACCTTGGCCTTGGGACCGCGCAGACCCGCGAGGTACGTCGAGCCTGACTTGTACTTCTCATTGGGAGCATGCCGTGCCCTGGCGCGGATCTTCTCATCAGGGTCGTATGCGAAGTCACCGGCAGACATCACCCAAGCCTCATGCCCCCGGTTGATGGCAGACAGCGCGATCCGCGTTGTAGAGTATCCGGGTTCCTCGGTGGCGATATCGTTGACCATCAGGCCGATTCTCACTTCGCAGCACTCCTTTTCACGAGATCGAGAACACTCACACCACGCCTGAGGCCTTCCAGACGGTCCTTCACGTCAGCGCGCTCCAAGTATCGCGGAACAACGTCTGGTAACGATAGTACCTGACGCAACAACAACTCATCGACGACCGGGATGTGCTTGACGCCGTACTTGCCGAGGAACAATCGCTCGAAGTCGTTGCCCTCGGCTATATAGTCCAGTATTCCCACCAGGCCGCGAAGGTACATCGCGTCTTTGGTGAGCCCCCCACCGCGATAGACGCGCGTGGTGATCGTGAAAGCCGTCCGCTGGGTGAACCCGTGGCCGGTGAGCAACCGGAACGTCTCGACGAAATCGGCGCCCTCCACCAACGAGTGCACCGCGACCACGCGCGCTGCGAGCACGCGCATGCGCTCGGCATCCAGGCCGCCCACGAGGTACTCGGCCAACACCGCCAGGCCCTCCTGGAGTTCGTCATAGCCCGGCAGCCCCACCGCAAGGAGGTGGAAGCGCTGGGCGCGCCCGTTGTGGTGCGTGACGACGTGTGTCCCTATCTCGTGCTGGATGAGCGCATCCGCCCTGGTGGAGGGCAACGACGCTTCGCTGCCGATAAGGAACTGCCCGCTCGAGACCATCAGGCCCGCGTAGATGTCGTCGCGCACCTGCGGCATACTGCCGAATCCAGGCGTGTCCTCCCGGTAGCCTAGTATCTCCGCACGCGCCAGTGATGCGAACTCCTCGGCGTTCAGCCGAACGCCACGTCGGCCGCCCTGCCTGACGGGGAGTTCACGCAACAGCTGACGGGCAACCGCAAGCAAGTCGGGCTCCACGCCGCTGTATATCTGCAACCCTGTCAGCACGCACTCGGGCCTGCCACGGTCGTTGAGAAGCGTGAGCTGCCGGTCCAACTGGCGCTGGGTGTCACGGAACAGATACATCAGCGTGGGGTCTTCCACGCGTTCTGTGCGCACGTTCCACAGCCGGTGCTTGAGCCGCGCGGGATCCACGGGAAGCGGCCGGTATGAGAACCTGGGGACTTTTTGGAACCGCGAACGACGGAACTCCGTCCAGGCCTGCTCACCGTTCACCGGCGTCATGAGCAGCAAGGGGTCGAAGCTCTCGCCGATAGCGGCAAGCTCCGCATCCAGCTCCCAGACCGCTTTGAGCACAGCGCGGCGGCCCAGCACGTGATAGTGATCGGGTGTGGCCGAGGTGTGGTCCAGCGTGAACCGGTACGCTCCGCGGTCCAGCGCCGTGGTGAACCGGCGCCCCACCTGACGCAACAACAGCGGATAGACCTCGCCGTCCTCCGGCGCTCGCCACACCGGGTTCACGGCGATGCCCATGACGTGAGCCCCCATGGCAGTAAGCTCCCTGCTGCCAAAGAGCATGCGCATCCCCGCAGGCGACACCGTGCGCTCAAGAGTGGAACTCGTCTTCGGCCGGTTTCCCAGGATGCGGCTCTCGCCAAGCGCGGCCAAGACCTCCTCGGCGGTATCGTCAAGACCGTCGCCAGCGCGGCGCACCACACGATAGCGGGGCATGTCAGGGGACTCGTCCGGCTCGGTCCACACTTCGATGATCAGAAACGCACCGAACGCTTCACGCATGACTCCGGCTATCGCACGGAGCAGCTCGCGCAGCTCCTCTCGGCGAGCCGGATCGCCGGAAGCCAACACGTAGCTTGCGACGCCGCTGACGATGCGCTCGGTGCCCGCGTCGGAGCGGTCCTCGGGGCGACGGTAGACGACGACGAAGGGAAGCCGGCGATCCACGTGCACGCGGCCCCACTGCGGGAGAGCCCTGCGGACGGCGACGTCTTGCGAGAGTCGATCGACCATCCCCGCGATCCGCTCGGGAGTCAGCTCCGCCGGACGTATCATGTCAGCGCCTTTCCAAGCTCGGCCGAGAGACGCGGCGCCAGGGCACACAGAGTCTCACCGATACGCGCATGGGCGTCGAGATCATAGCTGCCGGTCCACTCGTCCATCCACGTCTTCTTGAACTCGGCGGCAAGGACGCAGCCCGTGGGATAGCGCGAGTGCACCCAGTTGGCGAAGTTGCCACCGCGGAACTTCACGTTCTCCCGGACATCGAAGCCCGCGTCTTTGAAGCCCTCCTGGAAGACATCGACCATCCCCGCCCAGCGCACGCGGTCAAGCGTGCCGGTCCCCAGGTTCACTTCGGGATTCGCGGCAGGGTCATCAGGCGGCGCATCCGCCCCGCCCCGGCGATGGTTATACGAGTGCAGGTCGACGAGCACGAAACCACCGCGGCTCTCTACAAAGGCGTCCAGGATGCCCGTCACCACGGCGTAGAACGTGTCGTACTCCTGCAGCGAGTCGCGGACCTGCACATCGGTGAGCGGCTCGCGCCAGACCTCAAGGCCCCATGCATCCGCCGGCGTACGGTACACGGCGTTCTCGCGCGGGCGGTTCACGTCCACCTCGAAGCGCGACCGGTGCACCACGATGCGTGCAGGGGCGCACTCGGTCCACTCGGCTGTATACGGGTCCTCTTCTCTCAGCCTGTCACCGTCGCTCAGCGCCAGCCGGGAAACGAGGTCGTCTCGTATGTCGTGCCCTGCATGGATAGAGGCGGCGATCACCGCGTGTGCATCGGGCTCGACCATGTAGCTTGCGAACGGGAGTCCACTACTCATCCGCGCCGCCCTCTTCCGCACCGAGCGCCCGCATGACGCGGCCGACACCGGCATCATCGTCACGGCTGTCCACAGCGACGAACGCCACGCCGAGAGGTGCCAGACGCTCACGGAGCGCACGGACGAACACTCCGCACCCCGGCACGCGGACGGTGGGGTCGCCGGAGTTCCACGGACCCTCTCCCGCCCCCACGTTGGTGAGCGACACCCCGCAACTGGGACTACCCTCCACGCCAACGAGAAGATCCACCCTGTGACCCGCATCCAGATGATGCTGAACGAGCACGGCAGCGTCATCAGCGAGAGAGGCGCACAGCGCGTTGAATCCGGGAGTGTCATAGGCTTCGACCGGACGCGGCTCGCGATCGAGCCCCTCGGCGAGCATCTCGGGACAGGGTAGCTGGACGACCCCCACGCCGCTCTCATGCAGCACGGCAACAGCCGGGTGCATGCCGGAGAACCGGGCGAGCCCCTCCACACGCGTGTTGACGTTCAGCACACAGTGCGCGAGCAAGACGATCCTGTGGCCCCTGTGCATCCGCTTCCCTCCGCAGGTACGGTCACTTGGATTCTCCCACATCATCGCAGCTCTGATACCATGCATCCATGAACATCACACACTACCGCGACACGCGCGGACAGGACACAACCCGCCCGGCATTCACTGATGCAGTCGTCAAAGGCATCGCGCACGGCGGCGGGCTCTATGTGCCCGAGGATCTGCCCGCTTTCGAGCTGGAGGAGATCCTCGCTCTTGCCGACATGCCCTACTGGCAGCGGGCCGCCACGATATTCGGGCGTTTCGGCGTCGACCTGCCCGCCGAGCGGATCGCCGAGCTCATGCGGATCTCGTACGGAGACAACTTCGGCGACTTCCGTGTAGCCCCTATCGAGGAAGTCGTGGCAGGGATGCACGTGCTGGAGCTCTGGCACGGCCCCACCTCGGCGTTCAAAGACATGGCATTGCAGTGCATGCCCGTGTTCTTCTCGGAAGGGATCGCGCTCAAGCAGGAGCGCGGCGAGCTGACCGACGACTACCTCGTGCTGGTGGCCACCTCGGGTGACACCGGCAAGGCGGCGCTTGAGGGCTTCGCCGACCGGGACCATACGCGTATCGTCGTCTTCTACCCCGCCGACGGCGTCTCCGACATCCAGCGCAAGCAGATGGTGACCCAGCGCGGCAAGAACGTGGGCGTCTTCGGCGTCCGCGGCAATTTCGACGACTGCCAGAACGCGGTGAAGGCCGCCTTCAACGACGAGGCATTCAACGCGGAGCTGCACGAGAAGCACGGTCTGATGCTCTCCTCGGCGAACTCCATCAACTGGGGCCGCCTCCTTCCGCAGATCGCGTACTACGTGAGCGCATATGCCGACATGGTGGCAAGCGGCGGCGTGATCGCCGGCGAACCCATGGACGTATGCGTACCCACCGGCAACTTCGGCAACATCCTTGGCGCCTACTACGCCAAGAAGACGGGTGTGCCCATCGGCAAATTGCTATGTGCCAGCAACGAGAACAACGTGCTGGCCGACTTCATCGCCACCGGTACCTATGACATCTCGGCGCGCACGTTCGTCACGACCCCCAGCCCGAGCATGGACATCCTCATCAGCTCCAACCTTGAGCGGCTGCTCTTCGAACTAGCCGGCGCCGAGAAGGTCCGCGAGTGGATGGCGTCGCTATCTGCAGAGGGACGGTTCCAGGTGGACCGCGAGACGTTCGGGCTCATGCGCGAGCACTTCATCGGTGACTGGGTCAGCAACGACGAGTCGCTCGGCGTGATCTCACGCGTCTACGATGAGACCGGCTACTTGATGGACCCGCACACGGCCGTGGCCTGGGAGGTCGCGGAGCGTCTGCGAGACGTCAACCCGGTGCTCGTGGTCTCCACGGCCCACTGGGCCAAGTTCGGCGCGGACGTCTACAAGGCGCTTTCCGGGCTGCTGTACGGCGACCCGCTGCCTGCCGATGCGGCCGGTCTGACCGGCGTGGAGCTTCTGGGCAAAGTACAGGAGCTTGCCGAAGACGCAGTCGTACCCGAGGCACTTGCAGGGCTTGATGACGCCGGGCAGCGCTTCGCAGGCGTGGTCGACGCGGGACGCGATGGCGTTGAAGATGCCGTTCGTGCCTGGCTCGACCAGTAGCCCGCGTGGAAGAGACTCGCGATCTTATCGAACGCATGCTTGATCAGCTCTTCCGGGAGACCGCCGTCGTCACGCGACTCGACGTGATCGTGCGCGCCGGGGCGATGGACCTGCCCGATGACGTCATGGAACTCATAGACCGCATCCCGCCGGGACGCTACATCCGTGCCCGACTCTGCGACCAGCTCAACTCGGCGATCACCGCACACGGCTGGAGCCGCACGCTCGGGACGTTCGACTGAGCGTCAGCGCTTTGCGGCAAGGATCTCTTGCGCTTCGCTGTCCTGATTGGGGAGCAGGGTCGCCGGGACGCTCTGCCTGCCCAGCGCACGTGCGAGTCTGTATCGCGCGCACTCCTGGATCGCTGAGTAACAGTACCGTTGACGATAACGCAGAGCGGTGTGCGGCATGCCCTCGAGCGCAGCGTTGAACACGGCACACCCGGGCGCGAACTCGCACGCGGCTGACATCGGATAGGCCTCCTCGTTTGCGGGTAGATCAGGCATTCAGCCTCCTCGATGAATGGTAATTATAGATAACCAAAAGGGACCTGTGAAGGGTCGAGCGCGTTGTCCTACCGCTCGTCTTGCTCCAGAAGGCCGCCCGGGTCCATCAGCTCCAACCCGGCCCTCTTGCTCACACCTTCATACACTGTCTCATTCCCATCATCAGTCAATCTATCCAGTGTCACTTGCATCGTGCCACCCAAGGTCTCGTACACCGTCCCCTGCATCTCTCCCAGCACCGGGGAACGCAGCTTCCCGGGAGTCGCCCCGGCGACAGAGACGGTGAGCCGATGCTTGTCGTCCGCGATGACAACCCGGACTTCCCCATCCTCGATGTGCACGTGCTCCAGCTGGGCGCCCGTGTAGGTGGCGAACCGGAACAGCGTACCCTCCACCAAGATCCCCGCGATGACACCTGTGAATGCGCTGCGCATCCACGGGATGCGAGCCACTGACAGCGTGACCGAGACACCTGCCTGCTCGAATCCATTGCACTGCGCCCAGACCCAGGCACGGGGAAAAGAACGCCCCCAGTCCTTCTCGGCATAGCCGCGACCGCCGTCAAAACGCTGCTGTCCGGCGACCGTTTCGATGATCCCGCTGACCTCGTGGTCCATGCTGAGCACGCCGTGATAGCACTCCATGAACGGAACGAACCGGTACGGCCCCATGATCCCGGGCGAGGTGAGCGTGACCGGCCACGGACTCCAGTCACTGAACGTGATCTCGCCCACAATGCGCTCGTCTTCGCCTTCAAGGTCGAGCGATATCCCGCTCTCCGAGAAGTGATTGGGACCCACTGTGACCTCGAATTGCCGATCCGAGGCTCTGAACTCCGAAGCGGGATAGCGGAAGTACGACGTCGCACCACCGGAGCGGATGAACTGGACGAACGCGTGAGAGTCGCACTCTGCGGACAACGACAGTCCGGGGATGATCGCCACCGAGCCCTGATCTCCCGGTGCATCCAGCTTGAAATACCATCCCTCGAAGTAGCGAGATCTGCGCCTGCCGCCCTGATAGAGGGCGGGATGGTAGATCCTTCTGATGGAGTTCACTGTCTCGGCCCTCCTGAAAGGCTCGCTTCAGGTGATTCTACCCGGGAGCCCGCACGGGAAGCGTCGCTGCGACCCGACTACAGCGCTCGCCCAAGCGCGAGTCCGGCGATCGCCGCGACGATGCCCAACGCGGCGCTGCCGAACATGTTGACCGCAGCGGGCACCATCGCCCCCTGCTCCAACAGTCTCACGCTCTCGAACGAAAGCGTGGAAAACGTCGTGAAGCCGCCAAGCAGACCTATGCCGAGAAAGACCCGCCACGCAGCGCTCAGCACCGCGCGTTCGGAGGACAGGGCCATCAGAAGACCCAACAGAAACGCACCGACGATGTTCACGGCAAGAGTCCCCCAGGGGAATCCTGTCCCTGCACGGGAGGTGACGAACCCGCCCACGATGTAGCGCAAACCCGCGCCTATCGCTCCGCCCGTGGCAACCAACGCCAACTCTCGCATGATCTCCCTCTCAGCCTGATTCCTACCAGTATAGCCAGACCCGCTAGCGGTCAGGCCATCCGGAGCCCTGGCTGAGGGTCGAGGTGCCGCCCTCTACAGCAACGGCAGATACTCCTCCAGCTCGAACGGCGTGACGCGCGTGCGGTAGTTGTTCCACTCCGCACGCTTGTTGCGCAAGAACCACTCGAAGACCTGCTCACCAAGAGCCTCGCGCAGAAGCTCGCTGCCCTCCATTGCCGAGATAGCCTCGGCCAGATCCTCGGGAAGTTGTCCGATGCCCCGCTCGGCGCGCTCGCCGACCGCCATCTCGTATACGTCGTCAACGACGTCTTCGGGCAGCTCCAGGCCCCGCTCGATGCCGTCGAGGCCGGCGGCCAGCATCACGGAGAAGGCAAGGTAGGGATTGCACGCGGGATCGGGTGACCGCAGCTCCACACGGGTCGCGTTCTCCTTGCCGGGCTTGTACATGGGCACGCGGACCAATGCCGAGCGGTTCCGGTGTGCCCAGCAGATGTAGACAGGAGCCTCGTAACCGGAAACCAGTCGCTTGTAGCTGTTCACCCACTGATTGGTGATCGCGCATATCTCGCGAGCGTGGAAGAGCAGACCGGCGATGTAGGACTTCGCCGTCGCAGACAGATGGAATTCGTCGTTGACGTCGTAGAACGCGTTCTTGCCGTCTTTGAACAACGACTGATGCACATGCATCCCGCTTCCCGCCTCGCCGTAAAGCGGCTTGGGCATGAATGTCGCATAGACGCCGTTCTCCTGCGCGATCTCCTTCACGACCACGCGATAGGTCATCACATTGTCGGCCATCTTGAGCGCCTCGCAGTAGCGCAGGTCTATCTCATGCTGGCTCGGGCCCACCTCGTGATGGCTGTACTCCACCTGGATGCCGAAGCGCTTGAGCGCCCGCACGGTGTCTTTACGCAGGTCGATGGCGAGGTCACGTGTCGTCTGGTCGAAGTAAGTGGCGTGATCGAGAACCTCGGGATCGTGATCGCCTTTGAGGTAGTAGTACTCAAGCTCCGGACCTATGAAGAACTCGAAGCCAAGACGCTGCGCCTTCTCGATGTTGCGACGCAAGACGTAGCGCGGGTCCGCCTCGTAGAAGCTACCGTCGGGACGGTGGATGTTGCAGAACATGGTGGCGACCAGCGCGCCCTTCTGACGCCAGGGCAGTATCTGCAGGGTCGTGGGATCGGGCAGCGCGACCATGTCAGACTCCTGGATCCGCGCAAAGCCCTGAATGGAGCTTCCGTCAAAACCCATGCCCTCGGTCATCGCGAGTTCAAGTTCCTCCACATCGATCGTGAACGACTTCAGAAAACCGAGAACGTCGGTGAACCAGAGATGTATGAACTCGATCTTCTGGTCCTTGATGGTCTTGATGACGTCCGCTCTGACTTCTGCGGGCATGTGGATCCCCCATTCACCGGGTCGGATGTTGCGTATCGCTTTCCGCTATGTTTCCAGTACGTTACGATAGCTCAAACTCAGGCGGCTGTATGCGCGCTCTGCCAAGAAACAGGGGGTAACGAATGAATCTTCAGCGACCCAACGCCAACGACGCCACTCAAACGACGAACCGCTCGCGTGATGTGGCGCCCGGCTCCGGCATCTGCACCAGGTTCGTAGATGGCTGTCGCGGAAACTGTGAGGTGTTCAAGGCGTCGTTCCGTGGCCGAGAAGTGATCTACCCCGCCCCCTTCGGCGAGATCACCGCAGGCGGGGACAAGGACTACCCCATCGACTACTCGCATCTGAACATCATG
>JBFHJN010000063.1:0-14130 GCA_041595875.1 Coriobacteriia bacterium | reverse complement strand
GGCGGCCACGGCAGCCGCAACAGGACGCGAAAGCTCCACCGCTGCCATGAGACCGATCCCCCGGACAACAGCCACTTCTCCGGTCTTCTCGGCAAGACCGGCAAGACCGTCCCTTAGGTACTCGCCCATCGCAATGGCATTCTCGCCCAGACGTTCGCTATGCAGCGCACCGACGGTAGCGAGCGCGGCGGCACACACGACAGGCCCTCCGCCGAACGTGGACCCGTGATCTCCCGGCCTGAACGCAGCAGCAACCTCGTCGGTTGCGACGACCGCGCCTATGGGCAGACCATTGGCCATCGCCTTGGCGAGCGCCATGATGTCGGGGCGGATGCCGAAGGACTGATGCGCGAAGGCCGTCCCGGTGCGGAAGAACCCTGTCTGCACCTCGTCGAGCACCAACAACACACCACGTTCGTCGCAAAGCCGGCGGACTGAAGTGAGGTACTCGGGCGTGCATGGATAGACGCCACCCTCGCCCTGGACGACCTCGAGCATCACTGCACACACCGTGTCGTCTATCGCGTCCTCAAGTGCGGAAATGTCGTTGAGCGGGACATGGCCGAACCCGGGAAGGAGCGGCGCGAAGGCCTCTTGTTTGGACGGTTGTGCCGTGGCGGTCAGCGCGCCCAGCGTGCGACCATGGAAGCTGCGCTCCGCGGTGATGATCTTGTAGCACTCCGGCCCCTTGTTGAGCTTGCCCCAGCGACGCGCAAGCTTGATCGCTCCCTCGACGGCCTCGGTGCCGGAGTTCGCGAAGAACACCTTCCGACCGCCGCCGGCCAGCGTGGCTATGACCTCGGCCAGATGCGCCCGATGCTCGACGTGGAACAGGTTGGAGACGTGCACCAGCTTCGCCGCCTGTGTCGCGACCGCTTCCGTGACGGCCGGATGTGCGTGACCCAGGTTGACCGCGCCTATCCCCGCGACGAAGTCCAGGTACTCTCGGCCGTCATCATCGTAGAGGCGCATGCCCTCACCACGGACGAACATGACCTGCTTTCGGGCATAGGTCCCCATGTGATAAGCGGCATCCAGAGCGCCCGTAGCCTCAAGAAGCTCTCCCATCACAGCGTCACCTCTCCCTCATAGGCAGCGTACATCTCGTCGTCAGGCAGCCCCAGGCTGCCGTCACGGGTGATCATCGTCCCGACACCCGCGTCGGTGTAGACCTCAAGCAGCAACACGTGCGGCGAAGTGCCGTTGAGGATGTGAGCGCGCTCCACGCCAGCGTGCAGCGCATGGATGCAGGCATCCACTTTGGGGATCATGCCGCTTGAGAGGGTCCCACCGCCGACCATCGTCTCAGCCTCTTCAAGCGAGAGCGCGCTGATCAGCGAGTCCTTATCGGCGAAGTCGGCATAAAGGCCATCGACGTCGGTGAGGAAGATCACCTTGTCGGCATCCAGAGCTGACGCGATCTCTCCGGCCACCAGGTCAGCGTTGATGTTATAGCTCCCCGCGTCGTCACCCGCCGCCACCGAGGCGATGACCGGGATGAACCCGTCAGCGATCAGGTTCTCCACCACGGTGGTGTCAACGCACGTGACCTCGCCCACCCGCCCGAGGCGGGCGTCAAGCTGCTTGGCCTTGATCAGGTTTCCGTCGTCGCCCGCAAGTCCCACCGCAAGTCTCCCGTGCTGGTTGATGGCCGAGACAAGCTCCTTGTTGACCTTGCCGACGAGCACCATCTTCACGATCTCCATGGCCGCATCATCGGTCACCCGCAAGCCCTGGTAGAACTCGACCGCCATGCCAAGACGCTCCATGTACGAGGTGATCTCCGGACCGCCGCCGTGCACGATCACGGGGTTGATGCCCACAAGCTTCATGAGCACGATATCTGCGGCAACCGAGTCGCGAAGCTCGGGATCGGTCATGGCCGAGCCACCGTACTTGATGACGACGGTGCCGCCCCACGTGCGCTTGATCCACGGGAGAGCCTCCATAAGCGTGCCGGCTTTAGCCAGCAGTTCTTCCAACATCTCAGGCCTCATGAGCGATACTCCCCGTTTATCCGCACGTATTCGTAACTCAGATCACAGGTCCACACAGTGGCGATACCTTCGCCCAGATGCAGATCTGCGATGACTTCGATGTCATCAAGGGCCAGCGCTGCCGAGGCGGCATCCTCATCAAAAGCAACAGCGGTCCCGTCCAGGCAGGTCGTGATGCCGGCGAAAATGACCTCCAGCTTGTGGGGGTCGACCCGGGCGGTGGACTTGCCTACCGCCATGGCCACACGGCCCCAGTTTGCGTCTCTACCGAAGATCGCCGTCTTGAACAGCGGCGAGTTGGCGATGGACATGGCCGCGTTACGCGCGTCCTCATCGCAAGCGGCACCCCGCACGGTGATCTCGATGAACTTGGTGGCGCCTTCACCGTCGCGCACGATCATGCGTGCGAGTTCGCCGCAGACGGCATGGATCGCGTCGGACACCTGCGTCAGACGCGCGTCCCCCACATCGATCGGCTCTCCACCCGCAGCGCCGCTCGCCATGAGCACACACGTGTCATTGGTGGAGGTGTCGCTGTCAACCGTGACCCGGTTGAAGGTCACATCAACGACCGAGCGAAGCACCCGGTCGCACGCGGCGCTCGTCAGGGGCGCATCGGTCGTCACAAACGCCAACATGGTGGCCATGTTCGGCATGATCATGCCGCTGCCTTTGGTCATCCCGCCCACCGTGTACCGCGTGCCCTCAACATCCACGCTGACCGCGATCTCCTTGAGGAAGGTGTCGGTGGTCATGATGGCTTCGGCGGCGCATGTGCCCGCCGCACTGTCGAGCACGGATGCCGCTTCCTCGATGCCCGCGAGAACGAGCTCCATCGGCATCGGCACCCCGATGACGCCGGTGGACGCGACGGCAACCTGCGATGGTTCGCAACCAACGGCATCCGCCGTTGCCTCCACCATGGCCTGCGCATCCGCCAGTCCCTGCGGGCCGGTGCACGCATTCGCGTTGCCCGAGTTCACGACGACGGCGCGCAGCACACCCGCCGAGAGGTTCTCGCGCGTCAGTAGCACCGGCGGCGCGGCCATGCTGTTGCGTGTATAGACGGCCGCCGCGGGACAGGGCTCCTCGGAGATCAGCAGCGCGACATCGCGTTTGCCCGATTTCTTGATTCCGGCGCTCACGCCGGCCGCAAGGAAGCCGAGAGGCGCGGTGACACCGCCTTCGGCATAAGAGAACCCGGTTTCAGTACCCGTTTCCATGAGATCCCGTCCCTAGAAGACCGGCGCAGGCCGGTCGAGTCCCGTTGTCTCTTCGTACCCGAGGGCGAGGTTCGCACACTGGATCGCCTGCCCCGCGGTACCCTTCACTAGATTGTCGATCGCCGCCGAGACAACCAGCGTGCCCGCCCCGTCAACAGCGACTCCGATGTGGGCACGGTTCGAGCCGCGCACCTCAGAGGTCGAAGGCATGACTCCGAGCGGATGAACGGTCACGAACGGCTCACCCGCGTAGTACTCGGCATAGACCGCGTGCGCGTCCTCGACGGGCATGCCCGGCGCGATCTCCAGGTACACGGTTGAAAGCAGGCCCCGCGACATAGGCACCAGATGGGGGGCGAACGTCAGCCTGACATCCGCCAGGCCAAGATCGCTTAGACCCTGGGTGATCTCCGGGGTGTGCCGGTGCGCACCTACCTTGTACGCGGTGACCGACTCGGCGGCCGCCACGAAATGGGTACCGCTGGTGGGTGTCCGACCGGCTCCCGAGACCCCGGACTTCGCATCGACGATCACGCGGCCCGAGGTGACGATGCCTGCCTCTATCGCAGGCGCGGCAGCCAGCAGAGTGGCGGTAGGATAGCATCCCGGACAGGCGACGAGCCGGGCCTTCGGAATGGTGTCACGCCACAGCTCGGGGAGACCATACACGGCATCGCACAACAGGTCCGGGCACACGTGCTCCGTGCCGTACCACGCCGAGAATACCCCGGGGTCGCGAAGCCTGAAGTCCGCGCTGGCATCGATCACCGTGAGCCCCGCCTCCAGCAATCCCGGGACGATCGCCATGGCGGCCGTGTGCGGGACGGCAAGGAACGCGACCTGTGCGACTTGCGATACCTGTGCGGCGTCATGCGGGACATACACCAGATCGCATCCCGCCAACGCGGGATAGAGCTCTGACACGCGCCGACCGGCATCCGCCGAGGAGGTCACCATCGTGAGTTCCATGAGTGGGTGACCCAACACGAGTCGGGTCAACTCGGCGCCGGCATAGCCTGCAGCGCCTACGATAGCAACGGAAACCACTGAACATCACCTCAGAGTCGACGGACGGCCTGAAGTGATTCTACGATTCATATTGCATACGAGTCAACCGATATGCAGTTTATTTGTATTTCTTTCCGAAGCGCTATGCGATTAATTCGGTTTCAGGACGATACTCTATCCGCGCACCTCTGCTCCGGTAGCACGGCAGACCTTCGCAAGCAGCTTCTCGTGGACCGGACGCACGACCTCATCGCTCAGCGTCTGGTCGTTTGAGCGGTACGACAACGAGAACGCCAGGCTCTTCTTGCCTTCGGGGAGACGACGTTCCCCGGTAGGCGCGTCCTGAGGGTCTCTGTACACATCGAACAGACGTATCCCGTCCAGCAGCTTGCCGCCCGCAGAGGTCATCGCCTGCATGAGCTGCTCGGATGTCACCCCTTCGTCCACGACCAATGCGATATCGAGGTTCACCGACGGGTATCGCGGTACCTCGGAATACGCACGGGTCCGGGTACCCGCCTTTCCAAGCGGTGTGACACCGAGTTCGAACATCGTGACAGGGCCGGTTGCGCCGTACGCGTCAAGCACCTGCGGCGCGACCTCACCTATCCAGCCCACCACATCGCCACGCACGATGACATCCGCGCTGCGCCCGGCCTGCAACCAGGCGCGCTCGCTGGTGCGGAACTTGACGCGATCCACACCGAGCTCGGCCAGCAGGGTCTCAACCGCGCCCTTGCCATCGAAGAAGTCCAGTGGCCGGGCGTCTTGGTCCCATGAGGGACGCTCCCACGCTCCCGCGAGGACCCCGCCCACCATCAGACGCTGCTTTGGCTGCTTGCGCCCTGGCGCGGTGACAAAGACGTTGCCAAGTTCGTAGATATGCACATCGCCCGCACCACGGCGCTGGTTGTAGGAGACGACACGGAGCAACCCCGCTGCAAGCGTCCATCGCATGACCGCTTGCTCCTCTGACATGGGATTGATCAGCTCGACCGGCACTTCATCGGGACCGAGTTCCCAACCCAGACGCTCCATGTCGCGGGGATCGGCGAATGCATAGCCGATATGCTCGTTGAGACCGGCCGCGCGCAGCGCGACGCCGATCGACAGGTCCCGCTGCTGTCCCGCCGTGAGGGCACCGACGCGCTCCCGGCCACCGGGGAACGTGGACGGAACGCGCTCCATGCCCCATACGCGCACGACCTCTTCTATCAAGTCGATCTCGCGCACCAGGTCGGGCCGGAAGGTGGGGACGGTCACGTCGAAGCCGTCCTCGGCAGGCTCCAGCGTCAATCCCAGCGAGACGAGGATAGACGCGGCCTCCTCATCAGTGATGGGTGCGCCGACGATCGCGCGCAGGCGTTCTCCTCGCAAACGGAGCACGCACGGCTCCGGAACGGCCGGATAGACGTCCACGATCCCGGGCGCCACGGTTCCACCGCTTACCTCGGCCAGCAACTGCGCGGCACGGTCAGACGCGCGGGCGGCCAGATCGGGGTCAACGCCGCGCTCAAAGCGAAGCGAGGCCTCGGAGATCAGTCCCAGCCGACGACTCGTGCGGCTCGTGGTGGATGTGTCGAAACACGCGGACTCAAGCAGTACGTCCACGGTCTGGTCGGAGACCTCAGAATCCTCCCCGCCCATGACTCCGGCAAGCGCGACGGGGCCCCTGGTGTCTGCGATGACCAAAGTGTCCGTGGCCAGACGGCGTACCTGCCCGTCGAGGGTCTTGAGTTCCTCTCCCTCGATCGCAGTGCGGACGATGACCTCCGCTTTGCCCCCGCTGGCTGCGATCTTGTCCAGATCGAACGCGTGAAGCGGCTGACCGAGTTCGAACAGGATGTAGTTCGTGACGTCGACCACGTTGTTGATGGGACGGGCACCGGCGGCGGTGATACGCTGCACGAGCCAGTCAGGCGACGGCCCCACTTTCACACCACGTATCACTCGCGCGGTGTAGCGGGGACACAGATCCGGATCGTCCACACGGACCGTGACCGCCCCGGCGGCAGGAGCGCCGGCTTCTTCGGGCAGCGATGCAGGAGTCTTGAAAGGACTCCCCATGACTGCGCCCACCTCTCGGGCTACACCCACCATGGACAGGCAGTCGGGGCGGTTCGGGGTGACCTCGAGTTCCAGCACTGTGTCCGAGAGCCCCGCGTACGTCCCGTACGCAACGCCTATCGGCGCATCCGCGGGCAGGATGAGCAGCCCCGATGCGTCGCCGCCAACGGCCAGCTCAGTGGAAGAACACATCATCCCCATGGAGACCTGCCCGCGGAGCTTGGCCTTCTTGATGGTGATCCCGTTGGGCAGCGTGGCCCCCACCGTGGCGACCGGCACCTTATCACCGGCCTTGAAGTTCGTGGCCCCGCAGACGATGGACAGCGCTTCTGCCTCGCCTACATCGACCGTGCAGCACGAGAGCTTGTCTGCCTCGGGGTGCGGGTCTTTGGTGAGCACCTGACCGACCACTACTCCATCAAGCGTAGCCCCGGTCATATGTACGGCCTCTACCTTGGTACCGGTCATGTCGAGTCGGTCGCACAGCGTGGAGACATCGACATCGATGTCCACAAGCTCGGAGAGCCACTTCAGCGAGACGCGCATCGCAGGTCCTTCCTCTCACGCCCGGATGGGCGGAACGTATCAGCAGATCAGAACTGGCGAAGGAACCGCATATCGCCTTCGATGAACAGACGCAGATCGGGTATCCCGTACTTGAGTGCGGCTATGCGCTCTGCACCCATGCCGAAGGCAAAGCCGGAGTAGCGCTCCGGGTCGATGCCTACGTGACGGAAGACGTTGGGATCGACCATGCCGCACCCCAAGATCTCAAGCCATCCTTCGCCGCCGCATGAACGACAGCCCTCTCCACCGCAGATGCCGCAGGAGATGTCGACCTCGGCCGAAGGCTCGGTGAACGGGAAGAAGTGGGGCCGCAGCCTCACACGACGCTCATCCCCGAACATCCGCTTCACGAAGTGCTCGAGGGTGCCCTTCAGGTCTCCGAACGTGATCCCCTCGTCGACTACGAGGCCCTCTATCTGCGTGAACTGCGGCAAATGGCTTGGATCGGCCACATCCCGGCGATAGACCTTGCCCGGAGCCAGCACATAGATGGGAGGTTTCTTAGTCTCCATCGTGTGCACCTGCACGGGACTGGTATGCGTGCGGAGCAGCACGTCCGACTCGCCTTCGACCACCGCGCGGTCGCCCGAGAGGTCACGCACGTAGAAAGTGTCCTGAAGCGCACGGGCGGGATGGTCTGCAGGGTGGTTGAGCGCGGTGAAGTTGTAATAGTCCAGCTCCACCTCAGGGCCTTCGCCGATCTCATATCCAAGTCCTACGAAGGTCTGGACTATCTCATCGACGACCTGATGGATGACGTGCCGCTTGCCGGGCGTGCGCTGCCTCCCTGGCAGAGTCACGTCAACAGCTTCCGCACTGATACGCGAAGCCAGGGCTTCTGACTCAAGACGGGAGCGCTTCTGCGCGAGAGCTTCCTCCAACGCGATCCGAACCTCGTTGGAGAGCTTGCCTGCCACCGGTCGTTCCTCGGCCGAGAGGGAACCAAGCCCACGCAGCACTGCCGTCAGCGAGCCCTTCTTACCGAGATAAGCGATACGGACGGCCTCAAGCGAGTCCAGGTCCGTCGCGGACACGACCGCATCGAGCGCTTCGTCGCGCAATGCTGAAAGTTCTTCTGCGATGCTCATGCATCCCTCACTTCGTCGACATCAAAAAGGGAGCCGCCCTGTCCCAGGATATATCCAAGGACGGGAACGGCTCCCGCGGTACCACCTCGGTTGGCGCATAGCGCCCACTTTGTGCCGAATCTGACCCGGCCTTCCCGATAACGGTGGGACACCGGCTTGCCTACTGAGCCTGATCGGCTGTTCAGGTCGCTGCTGATGGAGTGAACCGTCCTGCTCGTTCCCGAAGCCCTTCCAGTCGATGGGGCTCCGTCCCTGGTGAAACGCTGATGCAGTTCGCCTCTCCGTCGTCGCAGTTCATGCGATTGGTAGACGAGTTTAGCACATCGGAAACAGTCTTTCTCATCCCCCGCCACGTCTTCCCGGAAGGCAGAACGCCGACTACGACTCCCTGCACCCTGGGCAGTGCGACCGGTTCGACATCCGCCGCTTCATTGGCGTCGCCGCACGTGCGCAACGAACCGTCCATCTCGATCGAGACGACCCGATGCACCACACCACCGCTCCATCCGTCCTTCTCGAACAAGACGGTGTCGCCCTCGACGATCCCGCTGCATCCCCGCCTGTAGATGACGACATCACCCGGCATCAACGTCGGCTCCATCGATGAGCCCCTTATGCAGGTTGCACCGAACAAGAAAGACGCGACACCGATCGTGAGCATCAAGGCGCAGGAACAGGCTCGACGCAGGCCGACATAGCGGTGATCGGGCCCTTCCATCAGTGAGCCTGTTCCGCGTCTGCATAGAGCGTCATACGCACGTAGTCGTCCGCCAGGTCGTTGCCGGCGCTCGCAGGAAGTCCGACAGCGAACACCAATTCCGCGCGACCCGCACGTTCGATACGCACCGGAGCGGTCTTCAGCGCATTCATGGGGCCCTCGTACAGGAGAACGCCATCTGCGGTGACCCTACAGGTCAACGCGTTGTAGAAATCGGTAATGCCCATCTTCTTCGCGCCGGTCACCACCACGTCCTCGGCCAGCTGCCCGTCATTGATCACGATCAACGACCGCTGGACGGTCTCGCCCGGCGCAAGCGCATCAATAGACAACGCCGATGAGGTCGGCTCGGTAGACACTGACACCGTCCCTGCCCGGACCACGTTGTCCGGAACCTCTGCTCTGTCTGTGAAATATGCACCGGCCCCGCTCATAGACCACACGACCGCCAGACCCGCAAGCACCCATACGAAACGCTTCATCGTTCCCCCTCTTCCGGCCGCCGAGGGGAAACGGCATTCCAGTGATCGGTTCTCCGACCAAAGGAATACTCGCACGCAGCCGCTAACCCGACCTCGCCAGAACCTGAACAGCCCCAAAACGGGCCCGAAACGCAAAAGAGCCCCGCTGTTGAGCGGGGCTCTTTTGTGATACAGCAGACCAGACGCTACGCGATGGCCTTGTCCTTGACCTGTTCGACCAGGGCGGCGAAGCCAGCCGGGTCGTTGACGGCCATGTCCGAGAGAATCTTCCGATCCAGCCCGATCTCGGCCTTCTTCAGTGCGTTCATGAACGTCGAATACGACATCCCGTTCAAACGAGCAGCCGCATTGATGCGGGCGATCCAGAGACGACGGATCTCGCGCTTCTTGTTGCGACGGTCACGGTACGCATACTGCATCGAGTGCTGTACCTGCTCTTTTGCGGCGCGATAGCTACGGCTCTTGGCACCGTAGTAACCCTTGGCCTGCGCAAGAACGGTACGACGCTTCTTCCTCGCAGTGACTCCACGCTTAACTCTAGGCATCTTCGATCACTCCTCGAGACTGACAGGCTCGGACTAACCGATGCCCAGATTCTTCTTGATCACGTTTTCGTCGGACTTGTGGACGAGAGAGTCCGCAGCGAAGCCACGCTTGCGCTTCGGGCTCTTCTTCTCGAGGATGTGGCTCTTGAACGCGTTGGCGCGCTTGATCTTGCCGGTCCCCGTGAGCTTGAACCGCTTGGCGGTTCCCTTGTGCGTCTTCATCTTCGGCATGTGTTGCTCCTTCTTCGTGCAGCGTATCCTACTCAGGCGTCGCTTCAGTGGTGCTTTCAGCGTCGCCCTGATCGGTCTTCTCGCCCTTCACGGGCTCCTTCTTAACCGGCGTGAGCAGCATGAACATATTGCGGCCCTCAAGCTTCGGCTGGTTTTCCACAATGGCTATCTCGGTGAGTTCACCGGACAGCTTCTCCAAAATGGCGAGTCCGCGCTCAGCATGGACCATCTCGCGTCCACGGAACATGATCGTGACCTTCACCTTCGCCCCACCGTTGAGGAAGCGCTCGACGTGCCGCTTCTTCGTCTCATAGTCGTGCTTGTCGATCTTGGGGCGGAACTTGATCTCTTTGACCTGTACCGTGGTCTGATGCTTACGCGCCCGCTTGGCCTTCATCTCCTGCTCGTACTTGAACTTGCCGTAGTCCATGATCCTGCATACGGGCGGGTCGGCGTTCGGCGCGATCTCGACGAGGTCGAGCACCTTCTCGTCAGCGATAGCCTGCGCATCCGGCATGTTGTAAATGCCAAGCTGCGAACCGTCATCGCCTATCAGACGACATCGCGACGCACGAATACGATCGTTGATTCTCGGCTCAGTCGTGCTAATGGGCAGCTCACCTCCACTATCGGCGGTCGCATTGACCGCTCTTCCAAAGAAAAGAACCCGCCGGCTTGGTGCCGTCGGGTACGTCATAGGAGCAGACCCACTAGGAGTCCGTTTCTCAGATGACCAGACAGCTGCCTCTTGCGCCGTAAGGTGGGGACCACAGTGGCCCTGCCCGGCCCGGGTCCCGCTTGTTCTCTATGCGGTTGTAGCCTCGCGAGTATACCCGCGCCCACCCGGCTTGTCCACTACATCATTCCGTCTCATCGCACAAGAACGGCAGTTCCAGCGTGAAGCACGATCCTTCACCAAGCTGGCTTTGCGCGCTCAGCGTGCCGCCGAGATACTCCGCGAGCCTGGTACTGATACTCAAGCCGAGACCCGTACCGCCCTCATCGGCACCCGGAGCAGCAAACCGGGTGAACTTGTCGAACGCCTGCTCGAGCTGCTCGGCAGACATGCCCTGACCGTTGTCGCACACCGTGAAACGCATACGCTCGTCCTCACAAGAGACACCCAGGCTCACCGTTCCCCCCGGTGTGAACTTGATCGCGTTCCCGACGAGGTTCCACAAGATCTGCTCCAGCATCCTCTCGTCAGTCCATAGCTCGAGTCCCTCGGCCACCTCGAGCCTCAGTACCACCCCTTCGCGCGCCGCCAGCGGACGAACGCCGTCCAACAGTCGCGCGGCCAGGCCCGAGACATCCACGACCTCACGGTTGACCACTACGGTCCCCGCCTCGATCCGGGCCAGATCGAGTATGTCGTTGACGATAGAGAGCAGATGACGACCGGAGCGTCCGATCATGTCCACTTGGCGTCTCTGCTCTTCATTCAGCGGACCCGGCAGCTCTCGCAAGAGCATGTCCGAGAAACCTATGACCGAATTCAAAGGAGTCCGCAACTCATGGCTCATGCCCGTCATGAACTCGTCTTTTGCCCGCGTCGCTATCTCAAGCTGCTTGTTCGCCTCGGACAACTCATGTGTCCGCTCATCGACAAGCTCCTCAAGGTGGCCACGGTGCCGATGAAGTGCTTGTTCGGTCGCGAGGCGTTCTGTGATGTCGCTGATGATCGTGTAGAGCAGGGTCTTTCCGGCAAAGACGATAGGCGTAGCCGCAATCTCTGCGTCGAACTCTGTGCCATCACAACGCACGTGTCGAAATACGCGCATATGTCCGCGATCTTCGATCGTGGTGGCGACGACGCGGTCAATCTCGTCTTGGGTGTCCACTGCGAGGTCCGCGATGCCCATGATCTTCAGCTGATCTGCGGGATACCCGTACAACTCCTCCGCCGCGATGTTCGCATCAACGATACGCGCGCCTTCCGGATCGACCAGCAGCATCGCCGAACGACTGCCGTGAAACAGCCTGCCGTAGCGCCTCTCGCTCTCTTGAAGCGCGGCCTCGGCCTCAACACGCTTCGAGATGTCATGCACGATGGAGTAGAGGAGCCGACGCCCATCGATGACGATCGGACCGGCATAGGACTCGATGTCGACCACAGAGCCATCAGCGCGGCGATGGCGGAACAGGAAATGATTGCGGTCCCGCGCGGAAGCCCGCGCCATCTCGGCTCGAACCTCGTCCGCCGTAAGGGTGTTCACCTGATCGATGCGCATGCGGCACATCTGCTCGCGAGACCAACCATAGAACTCGACGGCCGCCGAGTTGACATCCATGATCTCGCCGGACGATGGGTCGATCAACAGCATCACGGAACTACTGCCCTCGAAGATGGCCGAGTACCGGGCCTCGCTGACCGCAAGTCTTGCACGCGTCTGCTCGAAGTGAGCGATCAGTGCGCCAAGTGCGATCACATACTCGAACAGCGCCCCCAGCAAGAAGCCGATCGGCGCGAACCACTCCACCCCACGCAAGATGGGGTAGTCGAAGTGATGCAGCCCCCAGAGTATGAATGTGACGCCGGTGATGCGCCCCCACAAACCCCAGTCACCGGTGTTGCGATACCAGATAAGACCCGAAAGGATGCTCGCGGTCCCGCGATACAGCCATGCGGGACCGGTGATGACGACGTAGGGCAGGCCAAGCGCGGTGGCCGCGATCACCCAAAGAGCGATAACGGTTCCCAACCAGTGATGCCAGCGGGCCCCGCTGACACCAGCGAGGTGATACGCGCCCTCCAGCAGCAGTCCACTCGTTCCCAGCACCAGTACGGTGGCCAGAACCGGCAGCCACACCGACTGAGGCAGGTACGCCGAGTTTATCGTCTCGATTGCGAACCGGGCGGTATACAGCGTCCATGCCAATGCCCAAAGCCTGATCCAGGATTCGCGCTCTTTGATGAACAGATACCAGAAGACCACCGACAGCAAAGCGCTGCCGGCAAGAGACGCAAGAAACGAAGGGACCAGCCAGGCCATCGGCCACCTCGCGTCGTCCTAGGCGCTTACAGACTCTCCGCATCCACCTTCGCGATGAAATCTTCAACACTCATAGCGCCGATGTCGCCCCCGGTGCGCTCGCGCACTCCGACAGCGTCGGCCTCTATCTCTTTGTCGCCGATGACCAGCATGTAGGGGACCTTTTGCTGCTGCGCCTTGGCTATCTTCACGCGCATCGGCTCTTGCTCAGCGTACACCTCGACGCGGACGCCCTGCGCCTCAAGACGCCGCCTCACAGAAGCGACGTGATCGAGATGCCTGTCCGCAATGGGGATGATGACCGCCTGCACAGGTGCAAGCCACGTGGGGAAAGCTCCGGCGTAATGCTCGATGAGGATGCCGAAGAAGCGCTCCATACTGCCGAGGATGGTGCGGTGCAGCATGTAGGGCTGCGCCTCGGAGTTCTCGGCGGTGCGGTATGTCAGGCCGAAGCGCTGCGGCAGGTTGAAGTCCACCTGGATCGTGGAGCACTGCCACGTGCGCCCGATGGCGTCACGGAGCTTGATATCGATCTTTGGACCATAGAACGCGCCATCACCCTCGTTGATCTCATACTCCAGCCCACGGGCCTCACACGCCCCCATGAGGGACTTGGTGGCGACGTCCCAGAACCTCTCATCGCCGATGGACTTCTCGGGACGCGTCGAGATCTCCGCGCTGTACTCGAAGCCGAAGACGTCGTGCATCACGTAGTGCACCAGATCGAGCATGGCGACGACCTCGTCGTGCACCTGCTCGGCGGTACAGAAGATGTGCGCATCGTCCTGCGTGAATCCACGCGCACGCATCAAGCCATGCACCACACCGGACATCTCATGCCGGTACACGGTGCCGAACTCGAACATGCGGATAGGCAGGTCTCGGTAGCTGCGAACGTCGTTGCCGTAGATCATGAGGTGACCCGGGCAGTTCATCGGCTTGATGCCGTACTCGTTGACCTTGCCTTCGCCTTCATCGATCTCGAAGAAGTACATGTTCTCGCGGTAGTTCTCGTAGTGGCCGGAGATCTTCCAGACATCGGCCTTGTACATGTGCGGGGTGATCGCCTCTACATAGCCGCGGCGGTACAGCTCGGCGCGCAACCACTCCTGCAGCAGGCGCAGCACTCGCGCGCCCTTGGGGTGATAGAGCGGCAGGCCGGCGCCCGCTTCCTCGTGGAAGCTGAACAAGTCCAGCTCTTTCCCGAGCTT
>JBFHJN010000062.1:0-14903 GCA_041595875.1 Coriobacteriia bacterium | reverse complement strand
TCTTCCAGCCCGGTGGCAAGTTCCGGGAAGAGGCGGCAACCTTCTTCAATGAAACCCTTGATCCGTTCTGGAAGTCCTTCTTCCGGTACCCGCTGGAAACCGTGAAAGATCCTGTGGAACAGAGCAAAGAGCTCTACGCCCAGCTCTTTTCCATGTACCTCTACTACCCGGAGCAGATGAGTGAGCACCTCAAAACAACTTTCGCTGGATTTCAGCGCGTTTACCGACCCCAAAGTACCGGATCAGCCACCGCAGAAGGAAGCGGCACCGCTCGACAGTCTGAGCAAGGGGCACTGCCTGCCGGAGGACGTACTGGAGATGGGACCGGCACCCCAGCCAACGCAACACAAGAAGTAGCCCCTGCCTACGATCCGGACGAAGACACCGGTGCGTATACCGGTCTTCGCCTGTACAAGCAGAAACTCACTGAACTTGCTGGTTCGATGCAGGAAGTGTTCGGTTCGCTCAACCTGGTGGCGCAGTTCACCAAGCAGCAGGCTGAGACTGACCGCTCGATCGCACCGCGTCCGCTGGTCAAGGTACGCAATTTCCTCTCTGCCTGGAGAGGAGGGCATATTGCCCCTGAAGAGTTCCTGGGGATGGAGGCATCCCAGACGCTGACCGAGCGCGAAGAAGGTGCGCTGGATCACTTCAAGCAGACGATGGCGCTTTGGCTGCCCGAGTTCACCAAGAACTTCGAACGCGACACTAAGGTCCGGGAGGACTTCCGCCAGCAAGACATGATGCAGTTCCTGCTGGAACAGATGCCCGATGGCACGGTTGATGTGGAAGAGAACATCAAGACGGCCATGGGTTATGCCGGCTACCACTGGCTGCTGCAGCAGACCTACAGTCCCCGCCTGCTTACCAATGATCAGGTGATGGACATGCACGGCCTGGATGGCGACACGGAGGTGGATCCGTCAGGGATGTCCACCCTTCGCCGGTTCAATGCCTTCGAAGAGACGGCCATCAATGAACTGGGGCGCATCGCCATCGATGCGCTGGGTCTGCGCAACACGTCCGACGCGCCGCAGGACATCCTGCCCCGGCTGCAGACCGCCATGGGTATTCACACCCTGGCGCTGCTCGAACGCGGTGCCTACATCAAGCGTCAGTCGATTCCGGCCGCCGATGTAATGCGCTGGCTCAAGGGAGAGAAAGCCAATCCAGCGCTCGCCCAGCAGTTCCGTGGCTACGAGAAGTTCTCCTATGTCGCGCTCAATCGTGACACCAAGGGCGAGCTCTCCGATCGCCTGCGCGATCTCAAGGCGGCCAACCTCGAATCCAGGGGGGTGGTCGATGCCCTCTTTGGTTTGGAGGATGCTCCCCGCTTTGCCCGTACGAAGCCGGCTGACTTCAAGCAAAAGACCGCCAAGAAGACCAACCAGGAATTGCCCAGGCTGCTCTCCGATGTGCTGCAGGAGACGATGCAGGTCCCGCACCGGGTGATCCCTGACATGTATCTCCTGACCCAGGTGCTGGGACGGGGCAACATTCTGACGATCGCCGGTGCCAAGGATCTGGAGTCGGGCAAGTTCCAGAGCACGGAGCGGGAGAGCATTGCCGCGCAGAACGACAACCTCGCCAACCAGTACGACCTGATGGAGGAGTTGCTCAATCAGGCCGATAACGAAGTCGGGGTGGATACCGAATTCTTCGTGGATGCGGAAGGGTGGCGTAACTTCCGTGCTGGCTTCCTGAACCAGTCGATGAATCTGCAGACCAGCAAGATTCACCGGGCCATGTTCGCCCGTCCTTCCTGGACCGAGACCATTCACCTGGGCAACCCCGAGGAAGAAGCGGCGCTTATGGTGGCCGTGGCTCAGGCCATGGGAGTCAAGACCGACAAAAAGAACTACGCTGACGCCATTGCCGAATTCGCCCAGAAGCTCGACAACGATGCCGAGCTCAAGCGCGCAATCGCGCTCCTGCGACAAGGCATTGTCGATGAAGACATGACAGTCTGGACAGACGAGAACAAGGCGCTGGTGACCAAGGTTGCGCAGGCCGAAGGCATGATGAGTCTGCAGGCCATGGTTGCCTTTGCCCGGTACGAACACGCCAGGATCAATGGGCTGCCCAGCGTGGATGTGACCATGCTGGTGGGGGCAGACGGCAAGACCAGTGGGCCGATGCTCTCTCACTTCGCCCTGGGTGCGGCCACGGATGCCGAGGCACTGATGAAGACCCTCAATCGAGGGGGCTTCTACAGCAACAAGGAAGGCGAGCCGGTCAACTTCAACGAGTGGGTCGAGAAGAACAATGGCAAGGACTTGTATGAAGATCTGTCTGCACAAATCCTGACTTTCGCCCAGAAGTTCATCATCCCCGCGGGACAGTCGCTCCAGCAAATTGCCAAGGAAAAAGGCAAGCAGGCGTACTACGCCTACTTCTCGCGTGAAGAATGGCAGGCACTACAGGTACTCACCGGTAACCTGATGAATGACCTGCAGGAAGTCACCAGTGCAGGTCGTAATCTGGTCAAGACGCCGCTGACTGCCTTCGCCTTTGGTTCAGCCTTGGAAAAGTCCATTCAGAACATGGAGGACAAGTTCATCGCAGGGATCTACGAGCAGTTCACCAAGCTGGCTCAAGGCAAAGCGAAGTCCTCCCGCAAAGAAGTGCTTGCCGCGATCAATGTCCTGATCAAGAAAGGGGACTACCAGGCCGAGTTGCTCAACGATCTGGATATCGATCAGTTGCTGGAAGGGCACTTCAAGCCCACTTCGGAAAAAGCCTTGCGGGCCGCTTTCCAGACGATCCTTGGCAAGCCCACCAAGCACACCATGGAAGGGTACTTCGCGGTGTTCATGCAGCGACGCCAGGCACTGAACCAGTCCCTGCAGGCTGGCTTCATGGCTTACCAGGCTGCCTACAGTGCTGCCCGGGATCGGGAGATCGAGCGTCTCATGGACGAGGGCAAAATTGCCTATCGGGAATCCACCAACAAGGTAGGGGTGACCACGCGCGTACCCAAGCACGACATGACCAAGGCGCAGGAGACTGCGCTTCGCAAGCGGTTCGAGGCATTGTTGCCAGTCGTGCATACCGTGTACTCGCAGCGGGAAAACAACCTGCGGGCTGGTATCTACATGGCCAAGACCGAGAAGGACAAGTCGGCCTCCCCGCTCTACGCCAGCAAGGTGCATCTGAAGAACAAGCTCGTCAATGCCCGCGACGAATTCGCCAACTACCTGACTGCCTTTGGGGAAGTTCGTGCGGAAATCTCCCCGGGGGTGGCAGGTACGCCCTACATGATCCATTCGCTCGACAGCGCCAACATTCACATGGCGATCGCCCAGGTGAAAGAGGCGATGAACGTGCACGACGAGATCGGTACCGGGCCACTGCGCATCAAGCAAGCCGCCTACGAGATCAACAAGGCCACTGCCCAGAACATGCTGGATTACTCTCCCACCCGGGAAGCCGCCAACCTGTTCGAACGCATGGTGCTTGGACTGGCTGCGAAGATTGCCAAGAAGGAACTCCCGCCTTCGGTGGCAGTGGCAACCTTCCGCCAGTGGGCCGAATTGGTCGAGAAGGGTAGCGCCAGCAAGGCCGATATGGTGCGCAATGCCGGCTTGGCCATGAGCGAGCTCACCTTGCAGAATGCCTATGAAGCGGACACCCTGCGTCTGGGTGTACTGGCCCAGATGGGTTCGGTGGACCAGTACCCGTGGCAAGGTGGGGAATTCATCGTGCCCGAGGAGATGCGTGCGGAGGCCCAACGCCGTCTGAGCAAGATCCCGTCTGCCCTCTCTCCCAAGGCCCAGCAGGCGCTCGACTACCTCAACCAGATCGTTGAACAGAACCTGACCGGTTCCGCGCAGGCCAGCGCGTCAGCGCAGGCCGCAGCGGAACTGTTCGCGCAAGAAAGCGAAGCAGCCCCCACGCTGGAATCGAGCGCGAACATTGGCCTGCCTGGCGTCAAAGCAGCCCTGGTAGTGGAAGCCGTGGCCGAGCAAATCCCCGCAGTGGCCAATGCCATGGCCCAGGGCCAGAGCGTGGAAGCAGCGGTCAATGCCTTGCCGACGCAGGAACGGGCCAAGGCCATTGGGCAACTGGCTCAGTCTGCGGCACTGGTTCCCGATAGCCGGGTTTCTCCTTGGGGTGTGCTGGGTCACTCGGCCATCACCCATGACGCGGAACTGGTGACGACTTTCGAAGCCAACCCGGTGATGAACCGTGAACAGGTTGTGTCGATGCTGCGCGAGCACCTGAAGGCGCTTGGCAACAACCAGTTCAACCTGCTCTTGCTGGATCGCCTGGCTTCGGTTCTGCCGGCCAACCTGGAAGTGCGCTACCTCACCTCGGCAACCCTGCCCGATGGGCGCATGAGCGTGCGCGAGGACAAGGCAAGGGGCTGGTTCGTAACCGACCCGGACACCAATGAAAGGGTGGTCAACATCCTCAGCGCCGAGCACCTGCATGCAGGGGTGACGCCTGAAGTGGTGCTGCACGAGCTCGTCCATGCCGCATTGGTCGAGGCGATCGATGACCCCAGTGGGGAAGCCAAGCTGCTGGTACAAGAACTCACTGACCTGCTCGCAGCGGCGAAGCAGTACGTGGAAGCCCATCCTGAGTTGCCGACCGAATACGCCCAGGCGGTGTCGTCGGTGCAGGAACTCGTGGCCTGGGGGATGACCAGCAAGGGCTTCCAGGATGCGGTGCTGCGCAATATCGAGTTCGAAGCCTCGGTAGCAGGCAGAACCAAACTGGTTCAAGGGGCCAAGCAGTTCATCCGCTCGATCGTGAATTTCCTCTTCGCTCCCTGGAGTTACGCCAAGAAGGAAGTGGCGGAAAACGCACTTGGGGTGCTGGTGTTCAACGTGGCTGGCTTGTTCGAACAAGCTGCGAAGTCGCCCGCCAGCGTGGCCAGCCGCCAGACGCTCAAGCAGGGCAGCCCTGACCCGATCGACTCGGCCAGGGCCATGGATTCAATGGCGTTGTACGAGGCGCTCCAGGACGCGAATACGCCCCTTGGCGCCGATTTCGACACGCATCTGCGGTCAGTGCTTGCCGACATGGTGGCGAGGATCCACGGGCCTGCAGGCACCTTCAAAGAGGTGTTCCAGGACAACATCGGCCTGTCTGCCACGGATATGCTGCAACGTGCGCTCGACACCGGGGTGGCACCGTTTGCCAGCAAGGTGCTGGGGTCGGGTTTTGCGGTCAATCGGCAGGAAGCCTTTGTCCTTGAGCAGATCGAGGCCACCGTCCAGGCTGCACTCGACATGAGCGAGAACCAGACCTCGGCGGTGTACAAGGAGCTGAGCAAGCTCTACGACGAGGCGGCCAAGCGGCTCACCGAGAAGGATTTCCTGGAAGGGGATTGGGCAACGGCGCATCAGTGGCAGCGTGACCAGGCCCAGGCGCTGTACGACTTCGTGTTCAAGATCGAAGCCGGTGCGGATGACCGGTCGGACTACCTGAGCCGGTTCGCTGCACTGGGGCTGGCCCATGAACAGTTCAACCGCAAGCTGCGCTTTGACACGGCAGTCCGGACGAGTGATCTGGGAAGCAACCCGACACTGGCGGCGCGCTTGCTCGATGTGTTCGAACGGATCATGCAGTTCATCAATGGCAAGCTCACCCACACCTTCGAGGGCCAGCGGGCAGATGCCAAGCTCACCATGCTGGCTCGCCAACTGGTGGAGATCGAGGCCAAGCGCCAGGCGGTGACGGCCAAGGACCGGTTCAGCGTGCTCAACGCAATCGAGCAAAGCACGAAAGGGCTGGCTGAAGGTGCGCGTAACAAGGTGAGCCAACTGGCTCAGGCAGACCTGTTCCGCAACAACCGCTTCCAGGTTGTCCGGGGGCTGTCAGGTACGGCGCGTATCCTGGCTGAAGACCGTGTTGAAGCGGTGATGGATCACATCACCAAGATCCGCAACAAGTACGAGAAGGACAAGGAGGGCATGCTCTCCGGTCTGGTGAGCTACGTACGTGGGGCAAAGCCGGCCTTCCAGACGTTGCTGCGTGCTGCCAAGCTGGTGGAGCGGGAGCGCAAGTTCCTCATCAATCAGACAGGCAAATTCGTGCTCGCCAGCTTTGCCCAGGGCAGCCTGAGCAAGGCACAACGGGAAGCGGTAGGGGAAGTGTTCCTGCATACGGACATGGAAATGCTGCTGGATCGACTGGGTATTGGTGGCATCCATGCGCTGCTCGATTCCCGCCAGGCGCTCCACAACGAGATCCAGTCGCTGGAAAACCAGCTGGCCCAGTTCGGTAATCTGCAGCACTACTACAAGAACCAGGCGCATCTGCTCGGGTATCACCTGGCAACGGGTATTGCCCGGGGTGCCCATGTGATGCTCAACGCAGGCAACATTGCCAAGCTCCATGGCACGCCTCATCAGGGCAGGGTGAGCGAGGCGCAGGCAGCCACCGCCACCAAACTCATCGATGAGCTGGCGTCGCTGCGGGCACTGCAATACACGTCGGCCCAGAGCAAGCAGGCCGCCAAGGCGGTGTTGGAAGCGGAGATGGCCCGCCAGGACGGGGGCAATGGCGTGGAGACGGTGATGAAGCTGCATGCGAAGCTGCAGCAGGAATCCCGTGAGACGTTGTTCCAGGGCAATGAAGCCTTGATGATCAAGGGCTATACCCCGGACATTTCCAACCCGCACACGGCGGTTCGGGTAGCGGATGCGGCCAGTGGGGCTGATCTGCAGGCGCAGGGCTGGGTCAAGACTGCCGACCTGATGCAAGATCCCGCCGATCCGGTGAAATCGGACAAGGCCCTGTATGTGATGCGGGACGGGGGATTGTCCCCCCACACCACTGGTTCGCTCTCCTTCACGGGGCAGCGTGCCAGGGGTACCCGTCAACACAACGGCTTTACCAGCCCGTGGACGGCAGAGGGACTCGACAACCTGCAACTGCAGGCCACCATGGAGAACGCCAAGCAGCGGGCCATTGCGGATCTGTTCAAGCCCAATCCCGGCTTTAGTCCGGACAAGGTGAGGGATACCTTTGCGGTCCCTGTGTTGAACCACGCAGGCAAGGTGACCAACTATCGCTACATGATGGCTTCGAGCACCAAGAAGGCGCTGCTAGAACGGGACACCCGTTTCGACAAGATGCTGGGTGCGATGGCGGGCAACGTGTTCGACAAGGTATCAACGGCACAGCAGAATCGTCGTGTGATCGAGGCGATGAAGACGCTCTACGACGAGGAACGCCTGACCAATGCCGATGCCTATGTGAAGGTGTCACACGACAGCTCCGATCCGGAGCTGCGGGAGCTGTATGCAATCCTGCCGGAAGTGACCCGGGAAGACATTCGCCAGATCTGGGGCAGGCATGGGGTGATGGTGCGCAAGGACCTCCTGAATATCACCTTCGGCTATCGCAAGATGAGCCTGGGAGACATCTTCGACAAGGACGACACCCAGCGCAACAAGGCGGAGCATGCCCTGGTCCGTGGGGTGGAAATCCTGCTGACCAACTACGCGATCGGGGACAACATGCGGCGCCAGGCCCAGGGCAAGCCGCTGCATGACACGTCCAAGTACGCAAGGCGTGCCGCCATGGTGGTACGGCGCAACGAACGTATCTGGCAGGAAGTCGTGCACGAGCTCAAGGACATCATCGTGATCAAGTCCGGGGGCGTGTTGCTGGGCAACATCCTGGCCAACGTCTCCTTGCTGGCGATGAATGGGGTGAATGTGCCCGACATGATCCGCCATCACCGGGTGGCGATCAGGGGAGCGCTGGATTATCAGCGGGACAAGGCTGCGCTATTTGCCCTGGAGAACCAGTTGGCAATGGGGCAGGTGGGTAATGCTGCCCAGCTCCAGCAGGAGATCCTGAAGCTGAAGAACGCCATTGCTCGCAATCCGGTCAAGCAACTGATCGATGAAGGGTTGATGCCGACCATTGTCGAGGACGTGGAAGTTGATGATGACCTGTACTCATACAAGAGTGCCTTCACCCGCAAGGTCGATAAGGCCATGGGCAAGCTGCATCCAGGCGTACGCACTGTGCTGCGTGGTGCGTACTTGACGCATGACACGAAGCTCTACAAGGGATTGAGTCTCACGACCCAACTGTCGGACTTCGTGGCGCGCTACACCTTGTACCAGCACCTGGTGAACAAGAAGCAGGGTGCACTCACGCATGAACAAGCAGTGCAGGAAGCCTCGGATGCCTTCATCAACTACGACATTCCGATGCCCAAGGGGATGCAGTACCTGGACGACATGGGTATCACCATGTTCAGCAAGTATTTCCTAGGTATCCAGCGGGTACTGATGAAGCTCGCCCGTGAACATCCGGCGCGTGTGCTGTCTCTGGTGCTGATGAATAACCTGTTCGATCTGATGCCGATGGTGACCGACTCGGCAGCAGTCTCCAGGGTAGGTAACAATCCGCTGAACTGGGGAGCATTCCAGTATCCTGGCGTACTCGATGAGTTGCTTACGGTTGATGTCGGGCTCAAGCTGGTGAAGTAAAGCTGGAGTAGAAGAATGGCCCTCCTGAGAGGGCCATTCGTTTACTCGCCTTCTTTGTTCTTTCCGAACAGGTGTTCGAAACCCTCTTTGATAACGACTGCCACCATGGTTATGGTGATGATGGCAGAGCCTGCAAGTGTCGCCAGGCTACCGAGGATTGTCAGGAATAACCAAACCGCGATAACCGTGGAGACACCTGCAATAGCCAGCAGAAAACTGCCGGCCCACTTCAGGGCCTCCACCATCGTGGATTAGCCGAACAAACTGGCTGCGTTCTTGGTTTCGACGGTGGCCTTTGCGGGTCCAACGTCTTCTTCCTCGTCCGGATCCTGTGCTTCCACTACCTTTTCCACAGGTGCGTCTTGCACGGTAGCAGTCCGATGAATTTCGCCCGAGGGAGGCACCTTGATGGCAGCCTCCTCGATGTCGATCTCTGCGGTGAGCCCGGAAGCACCTCGGCCTGCGGTGAAGTTCACCTCGACCTTCTTGTTCGACAGATTGATGCCCTGGTCACGTACGTAGTTGACGAGGGCAGTCTCGATTTCCTGCTGTTTCAGCTGAATCTGCATGGTTTTCCTTTCAGGTTATGCCGCCATCAGGATGGGCAGCGTTTGTCGGAACGTATTGGTTCGTAGGCCGGCATAGATGGCTGCAATGGCATCGGCCATATGCTCGGCTTTGGCTTCGCTCAGTTCCTGCACACCGTTCTTCAGATACAGCGGCCATTGGGCATGCGGATGGAGCCTGCGCGCCCAAGCGATCATGTCTTGCTTGGTGGCAGTCTTGATACCTACTGAAGCCAGTTTCACTTCGGTCGGCGTGACTTCGAAGAAGGGGATGCCTTGTGCCCTGAGTGCACCGAGCACGCCCACACAGATGCCATAGGAAGCCATGGCGCGAGCAGACTGGCTGCCTACCGGGACTTCCACGAAGATGGCCTCCGCATCTTGTGCTGCTTCGATCGCACCTTCTGCTAGTTGGCGAGCTGCTTCCAGGTCCAGGCTGTTTTGCCTGGTTTGCTTGCCTTTCGGTAGGACCGGGCAGATCACTGACAACGTGTCGATCTCAAGGTGCACTGGGGAGTCTCTGGGCAACAGCAGCGTGCCCTGGCAGATACCCCAGTTGCGCATGCTCGGATCCATGCCCACGACGCGCAGTTGCCTAGTGGACACCTTCACCCTCCGAAGGACCTTCCTCGTACTCAAGCACGAATGGCAGCTTGGCAAATTCGAGCATCGCCGTGGTCAGGCCGATCTGGTAGGCAAGCAGCGTGTCCTTCTCAAGGACGATGGTCTTGCCCTCTTCAAAGCTGGCTTCGGTACCTGGCGGGATGCCAAGCATCTCTTCGCATGCCTTGATCTTGGTAGCGTGCCACATGGCGACGTGACGCAATGCCAGGGCAACTTCATGGACCTCTACAAGGGATTCGTTGCTGGCTTCGGTTTCCGGGGTGTCGTCGCTCATTTGGCGTCTGCCGGGTAAAGGCGGAAATACGCCAGGTTTTCCTGCGGAACGTAGTGAACCTTGCCTTCCCGATGGAAGCTAAGTGCAAAATCACCACTCGGGGTAACCAGATCGACACCGATGAACATCTCGCCACTCAGCAAGTAAACATCAGCGAGGAGGTCTTCGGAAGTGCAGATATCGTCCGCTTTCAATACGGCCATATGAGGGATTCCTCTTGGTTGTGTGTAGGTGGGGTGACCGGTGCTGATCTCCGGCATTTCGACTATCGTCCTCGTGTCGAATCACGATACCGCTAGGACTCACAGGCGGATTGGGCCGCCCGATAGTTGCGCATCAGCCTGCGCATTCACCCCATTGAAAGATCAGCCGAACAGGCTCTGGGTCGGCTTCTTGTTCGCGGTGTTGGCGGCCGGGGTGCCACCGAACTTGGGGGCACCTGCCGTACCGGCTGCCGCAGCGCCCTTGGCACGGTTGCGGGTCACGCCCGTCCACTTCTCCGACCAGGTATCGATGAAGGTGGCTTCCTCGGCCTGGGCACGGATCTCGGCAGTGGTCATGCGATCGCGCGTGCGGAAGAACTTGTCGATTTCGTTCTCGTCACGCGTCTCGCCGCTGGGCACGTAGTTGCCGGCGTCGTCCTGGACGTTCTTGTCCACGGTCTGCTTGATCACGCCTGCGATGATCTCCTGGTTCAGGAGGTCCATCACCATGTCCACCTTGGTCGGCACTTCGGCCTTGGCTTCGAAGGAGTAGATGCTCACCACCTTGGATTCCGTATCCAGGGCGTTGATCTCCTTGCCTACGGTGAGCAGGGCCAGGCTGTTGGCGAGGTTGAAGCCAGGCAGGTACTGCTTGTTGCCCTTCTTGTCCTCGTAGTAGTTCTTGCAGCCCTTGGCAGTGCCGCTGGTCATCCACAAGGTCTGGCGCAGATCCCTGCCGTCTTCGGTCTTGAGGTTGAGCACCAGGCCGACTGCACCGCCCTTGCTGGTGGTGACGTAGGCCATGTTGATCGTGCTCGGGTACAGGCCCGATTCCAGGGGACCACTGCCACCGCCTACCGAATCCTTTTCGTCAGCGATGTCTTGTTCGGTGGAGAGTTTGGAGAGGAGAGACATTTGGGTGTTCCTTTTGATGGTTTGTAGGGAGGGTGAAACTAGGTTGGCCACTGTTTTCCAGTAAGCCAGTTTGCGTCGAAGAATCGGGGCGCATTCGGTCACCCGACCGTTCTCTATGAGGAAGCCTGCACAGAGATACGATGTGGTGACCTGATAGAGCCCGTCTTCCATCAGTCGTAGTACTCATGCAGCCGGTTCAGCACCAGTTGCATGTTGTTGTCGATGAAGGTTTCGTTGTTGGCGAACAGGCCAAGAGGCCCACGCAAGCGTTCGTTGACCGTCTCCTTGGTGATCTTGGTCTGGAACACGTACTTGAAGCCCAGGGCTTCTTCTTCCGGCGTGATGGTGAGCAGCTCGCTCTTGTAGTCCTTGAGCGCTTTCAGGGGCACCTTCTTGCTGGCGATGACCAGAGAGAAGAACGATTCGATACCGTTGTTCTTCAGGCTGCCCTTCACCGGTACCTTGGTTTCCATCGCCATCTCGTTCTCGTTGAGCGTGTCGGCGGTGTGTGCAAGGAAGATCACCTTCTTGGTGCTCTTGGCCACGTACTGCTGCATCAGGTTCTTGAAGTACTGGGCGAAGTCACCCCAGGCTTTCTGACCATTGGTGGCCCCCACCACGTAGACCGACTCGTACATATCGAGCAGGTAGGTGGTGGTATCGACCACGATCGTATGAATATCGGGCAAGGTCTCGGCGTGATCGAACGCTTCGTAGACCTGCAACGGGTCGGTGATGACGAACTGCTTGAACTTGGCTTTGAAGGGCAATCGCTTGCCACTCTCGCAGTTCAGGTACATGACCCCTTCCGGGTTATCCAGCCCCATGAGGGAGGCTGACTTGCCTGTTGCGGATTTACCGCACAGCAAGACCAGATGGTCGTTTACTTGGTTACTCATATTGAGTGTTCCTCCGTGTATTCGCAGAAACGCCCGAAGGGCGTCTGTTGTTTGCTGCCGGTCAGTTGTCGAACCAGAACACGATGCGCTGATCGGTATCCGGAACGTCACTGACCAGGGTGTCGATGAGGGTGTTAAGCCAGTAAGTAAGGTGCTTGAGCTGCTCTAGTTGATCGGGGTGGTCAGGGCCGATCAAAGCCTTTGCACATTCCGGGACAAGTTCTGCGAGCTTTTCTCTGAGTTCAGCACGGGTCAGGTAGCTTGGCGTATGGGCATCGCTACCCCATTCCGCGTAAATGACCCTTACTTCATCTGAGGCATCGTCCGGAAATCCTTTTTCTGCCCATCCCCAGGGAACATCCCTCCGTACACCTGCAAGCAGGCCGAACAGCAGGTAATTCCGGTCGTTATCGTAGAAATAGTCCATTTCCCGCAGTGAATATTTGCCAGTCTTGTACGAGTCTGCCTGGTCACATTCCCACTTCCCATCACGACGGGTTTCGGAATACCAGTGAATATCAGTCCCCATTAGTTACTCCTGTTGGTTTCAGTAAGCCTTGCCACCTTCTGCCGCCCTGGCGTCGCGTGTATGGTCTGCGCGCTTGGCGTTGTAGGCGAGCTTCTCAGCGATGGCGCCTGCCAGATCGAGCTGGAATCCTCCGGCCAGATCGAACAGGCGGATGGCAGCATCGGCCAGTTCCACTTCCCGTGCAGAGCGATGGGGCAGATGGGCATCGGGCAAGTTCTTGCGATCACCTTCCATGGCTTCAGCCAGCTCACCCACGGTGAGCATCAGCTTGTTGGAGAACACCAGCGGGTTGTCGGTGATGGGTTCGCCATTCGGATGCGTCCACCAACCCCCATCTACTGCTGCTTGATGGCAAATCTTGGTCAGATAACCCGCCGCTGCAGCGGCTGCTACGTTTATGTGATTCGGCATACACCCTCTCTTGTGATGATTCGAAGCGGTGCCCCGAAGGGCACCTGATAAGCTCAGCGCTTGCTCAGATTCTTGGCGACCGTGACCATGATGGTGCCCATGATCTCGGCTTCCTCCAGCTTGTCTGCGATCTTCTCGTTCAGGTTCGTCACCTTGGTTCGGATACCCTCGAAATCAAATCCCGCATCCATGAGAATCATCGCGTAGCGCAGCAGCATGTTGTTGCGATTACCGTCACCGATGTTGTTGATAACCCACCGTTCCAGGTTGTCCATCGACTGTTGGGAATTGAGCAATTGCTTGCGTTGCTCGTTCTTGCTGGTCTTCGGGATGAACGGCAGTACATCGAGGAGATCTCCTTCGTTGTACTCGTAGTGACCGGGATGACTGAGCCACTTGCGGGCACGCTGTCCAGTTGCCGTGTCTACGTCGAAGGGAAGCCACTCGTAGAGATTGGACATGAACTCCTTGTAGTCCTTGGCATCGAGTTCCAGCGTGTAATTCAGCGGCATGATGATCCGGAAGCGATGTTCTTCCTCGGTATGGCGCTTGGTCGTGTAGAGCAAGAAGCGGTATTGCTGCAGGAGCATCTTGACCGTGCTGATGTTGACGCCACCGTCGATGTCGAACACCGCCAGATTGACCCCGGGGATGCAGTTCTCTTCGTTGCGATACCCCTCCTTCAAATGGTGAGCCACCCAGTGCATGCCTTGTGCCTGGGTGAGCTTGTGCAATTGATCGAACGGTGCCGTCTCATTGCGATAGTTCGTGGTGATATCCGTCGAGTAGCTCAGCACCATCTTGTTCAGATCGGTGACCTTGAGCGATTCTCCCCGCAAGAACTCGATCCCATCAGCGAATGCTTTCTTGATGATGATGTTGTTCTTGTAGCCATAGGCGATGGCCAGGTTGAGCATCTCGTTTTTCTGCGCCACGCTGCCGCGATAAAAGGGCAGGTCTTCGACCAGATCGGCCTGGGTGACCTCACGCCGAATATTGGCCATGTACTTGGCCAGCTTTACGTAAGGGCGATCCCGGCTGAGCATCTGTGCGAACGCCTGACCGGACTCCTCGGCCAGCTTGATGGCGTGGTAGATGTGCTGCTGGGTCACTTCAGGGGAATCATCGATGAAGGCATAGGCACCGGCGAGCTTGAGCACCTTGAAGTAACGGTGGCTCAGTTCAGCCTTTCGCAACTCCTCATGCTCGCCCAGCTGATCTGCAATCTTGTCGCACATCAGCTTGTACTCGATCAGCTCAAGCGTCGTTTCCCGGCTCATCGTCAGCACCTTGTTGACGTTGATGATGTCGGCCAGGTGCATGAGACGATCCGAGAGGTCTTCCAGGAACTGGTTACTCTGGTTGTTGGTATTGCGCTCGAAGATCTCCTCCGGGGTGAGGGTCGTATTTCGCCCCGTTCCCCGCAGGTAGCCGAAGAAGCATCGCCGTGCGTACCCTGTGTCGAGCATGCTGTACAGGGCCGCCTCGGTAGCTGCACCATCGAAGAGTTTCGAGGGCGTTCCAAACATCATGAGGTTGGCAGGCGTGCTTCCACGGATCTCCGTGAACCTGGAGTTCTCGGTAGTGCTCTTGGTGAGCTTGGACTTGACTTTGCCCTTGTCGTAGAGCTCCAGGTAGGTCGTCATCGCCTCGGTGCTGCCTTGCAGGTTCAGCCCGATCTCATCGATCTCCAGGCTCAATGCACCTGCATCGGCCATCAGGAGCTTGTGTCGCAGCTGCTTGATGGCAGGACTCGTGGCTTCCGAGAATGAAAACAGGATTTCCCCCGAAGAGTCGTACTCTCGCTGGACACGAACAGTTTCTTCGTCAGGGTCGGTACCCTTGCGGGTTGCCCTGGCCACTGCCAGCTTGGGCAGATTGATCTCTGCCAGCAGCGGGAATGTCTCATCGATGAAGCGGATGCGGAACTGGTCCACCACTTCTTCTTCAAGGATGTTGGTCGAGTGGCCTTTGCCAAAGCCCGATGTCGCCAGATTCAGGGCATACATGTTGATCGGAATCT
>JBFHJN010000061.1:0-15005 GCA_041595875.1 Coriobacteriia bacterium | reverse complement strand
GTATTCTTTCGGCCCGGTCGACCACTCGTCAACGACAGGCTCGGACACAGCGGCTTTGATGAGAGGTGGCGTGTGCTTGAGCAGCGCAGCCATGAACTGCTTCGGGGAGATCGGCGCCGCGTCGCGCAGCAACTCCACCTGAACTACGCCTTCCTTCCGCCAGTGGGTACCGACCGGGCGCAGGATACTCGCAAGGTCAGCCGTTCGTGTGGTGTCGTGCTTGAACTGCACGGCCTTCATGGCTGCGCCGAACGTCCGTGTGAGCACGCCGGCCTGCTTGGCGGGTATGTCGCTAGTGAACGGCCAGTAGCAGTGGAAGCCGCGGCCGGACGACACAACCATCGGTGCGGGGATACTCAGACTACGGCACATGCTGGCCAGTGCAGCTAGGGCGGTCTTGCGGTCGGGGTAGTCCTTACTCTCACCGACGTCGAGGTCCAACCATTGAGAGCGGATGTACGCCGTGTTGTCGGCAGCACGGGTTGCTTCGACTTGTACTTCCTTACCATCGAAGACCTTTGTTTTCTTGCGGCGCTCGGCAAATGTTGCGCAAGCGTGAAACACAGGAATGCCGCGACGATCCAAATGTTGCGCTGCAACAGCGAGGTCTTCCAGGCTCTCACAAACAGAGTGGGATGGGCCGAAGTCCATCCCACGACGAAACGCCGCCAATACGTACAGCCCTTGGGACGGCAGGGTTTTTTGTAAAAAAGAAAGTGTGTCCATCTGCCCCCCAGCGTAGGACGATTGTGCGAAGTGCGAAGGGATCAAGCCCCTCGCTGTGCCCGAATCTCGGCCACGCGTTGTTTTACTTGTTCGAGCGCTCCGTCGATTGCCTCTTGTCGGTGAGATGATACACCACGTGTTCTTGGAGGGAGCGCGTCAGGAAGAATCCCCAGCTTAACCGCAACGGTGAGCATCTTCAAGGCCCGCAGCACAGTCTGCTGGTCGTTTGTACGCGTCGGGCCGGCGCTGGTCTTGATCCACCTGTTCACCGTGACGCGACTCATCTGAACCATTTTGGCAAACTCACCTTGCGTGAGTCCGGCCGTCTCCACTACGGAATAGTCGTAGGTCATGTCTGTCCTCATGTTGATCCCGGTTACGGTTCCGGGCCTGCCGTACGCACCTTGTGGGTTTGTGCAGTCGGTTGCTGGGGGAGCTTAGTCGTCGAAACCCAGTTCGGCGAGCATGTCGTCGAGGCCGGCAGTGATGTCGTCGTCCACTTCAACTACGGCAGGCTTCGCTTTCGGCTTCGCTTTCGGTGCGGGATCTTCCGACTCATCGTCGTCCACTTCAACTACGGCGGGCTTCGCCTTAGGCTTCGCCTTCGGAGCAGGATCTTCCGACTCATCGTCGTCTGCGGCAACCGGTGCAGGCTTCGCCTTCGGCTTGGTCTTCGGGGCCGGCTCCTCTGCCTCGTCGTCATCTGCAGCAGCCAGCGCGGGCTTGGCTTTCTGAGCCGGCACATCGTCGTCCAGTTCGGCAGGGGTGATGCCCAGCGGCGAGCCGCCGATGATGTCCTGCACAACTGCGTCAGCACGCATCTGCGTGATGGTGCTCACCATGTCTTCGGTCACGTAGCCGACCGGCTTGAACGTCAAGGCGGGATACGCCATGTTGTGGTCGAACGCGATCTTGGTGACCATCTGCGGCGGAACAGCGCCGGCCTTGCTCAGCATCTTGACGTAGGCATCCCACGTCGTCAGCGACGTTGCCGGCACGCGAACGAGCATCGGGTCGTTGAGTTGTCCAGCCGGGGCCACGGCCAGGCGCTTCACGTCAGCACACGCCTTGGCTTTCTTGCCGTCCTCAGTGATGCGGGAACCCCACTGGTTGTGGGTGCAGATGCTGCACTTCTTGGCTTGAGCCTCAACCGCGTCAGCAGCAGGGGCGATGCCGTCGTTGGAGTAGCAGTCGGGCTTCTCGACAGAGCCCTCGACGTAACCCTTCTTGTAGTACGTCTTCGACAGGCCAGGGTGCGACTTCAGCACGACGACTTCGATGCTACCAGCGGCCTCGTCGTCGTCACCGGGCTTAGTGACAAGCGTGATCTCGTCGCCGCGTTTGATGTGAAAGACCTTGCCCTTGATCGAGATGACCGGGAACCCGCTGCGTTGACCAGTGACGAATTCGTCGGCCGCGACTTGGAAGGCAGCGGCGAGGGTAGCGGGGACTTTGTTGGCGTCGAAAGGAATCAGTTTCATGGTGTTCGTTTCCTTGGAAAAAAGGGGGTTATTTGCGACGTACGTTCACTACGAGTTCCGAACGGAAGTTCACGCCCGGAGGGATGTCGGAGGTCGCTGACTTGTACTGCTCAACGGCGACTTTTGATACACGGTTCTCCAGGAACATCATGCGCTCCTCGGGATCGTCCATGACCCACCCCATGAACGCGTCACGGTCAGCGACCGTTGCACTGGTGCGCTCTGCAGTATATGCGGTACCCGCCTTAGTCTTGGCTGCATCCTGCCCGGTGTCCTGAAACGTCTTCAGGAGGATCGCTTCCATCTTGGTGAGTGCCGCGTCGATCTTCTCGACACTCTGGTCAAACTCTCGCTTCATCGCGCTCTTGCGATCGCGCAGCGTGATGTATTTCAAAACCAAGTCGTCCAGTTTCATGTGGTTTTCTCTCCTTGAGATATGGGATTACTCGGCGCTCATTTCCTTGAGGGTAAGCGAGTCCCTCCGCAAGCGGTAGTTTCGTAGTTTTTCCCTCCTTACGAGTATACAACTTAACAGCTTAGAGTCAAACAACCAGTTCGCCGCGTGACGCCACCACCTTGTCGAGCAACAGGCCCTGCATTTTCTGCTTGTGCTGCAGGCGGGAGTACATTTTCTGCTCGATCGGTGTACCGGCGATGTGCGCGATCAACGTATTGTGCTTCTGCCCAGGACGGGTAACTCGCCCGTTCGCCTGCTCGTATACGTCTGGCCGGTTCGTTGGTGCGTACCACACTACAGTACTTGCTGCTACGAGCGTGAGGCCGTGCGCCATTGCTGCTGGCTGAGCGACGATCACCTGCGGCGAGTTCGACTTCTGGAACCCCGAGAATATCGTGTTACGTTCGTTCTTGCTCACCTCCCCGTAGATCACACCGACTTCGTACTTCTTACTTCGCAGGTACTCAGCGACCATCCCTACCGACGATACGAACGGGACGAACACAATGGTCTTGCTTGCAGAGTCCTGCACCAGCCGCAGCGTCTCAGCCAGTCGGGGTTCGGACGGGATCGTGATCTCTTCGCCGTTGGTGTCGTACACCACACCGCAGGCAATCTGCACCAGCTTCCCGACCTTCACTGCTTCGTTGACTGCCAGGACTTCACCGGCCGAGAATTCCGCGACCAGCTTCGAGTGCATCTGCTTGTAGGCTTTCGTCTGCTCCGGCGTTAGCGGAACATCTAGCGTTACGTATGTAGTTGGTGGTAGATCGACACACTCTTCCCGGCTGAACCGTATCGCGGGCTGCATGGCCTTGTGCACGATGTCCAGTGCGTTGTCGCGCTCGATCCACCTGAACGGCCCTGCCTGACGCATCACCATGTCTTTGAACCGGTTGTAGTACACCGGCACTGTTTTGGGCGTTACGAGGCGGCACTGTGCCCAGGCGTCGGTGGGCTCGTTCGGGGTAGGTGTTGCAGTCAGTGCCCAGCACGTCCTCGGCGCAAACTTGTGCTTCGCAGACTGTTTGTTCACCACGTCGTCGAGTGCTCGCCAGCGGTCCGTACGTGCGTTTCTGGCACCTTCGGCAACTTCGTCAACGACCACGATGTCGATGTCCGGGCGATCTGCGAACGCCTTGCCGATGACCTTCAGCCCGTCATGGTTGATGATGTAGATATCGACGAACTGTTCCAGCAGCTTGAGACGTCTCGCGCTGGACGACGCATGGACCACAGAGTAGGTCAAGTGTGGAAAGTGTTCAAAGATCGTATCGCCCCACGCTCGATCAAGTGTCGAAAGCGTCGAGACTACGAGGAGGCGCTTCGCCTTCCCTACAGACCGCAGGTAGTCGTATGCCCACAACGTCGACAGCGTTTTCCCGCTACCGAGACCATTTAGGCAATACGCCCGCTGGTGGTTCGCTAAAAACCCCGCTGTCTCAAGCTGTGCCTCGAACGGGTATTTGATAGCGTGCGACCGTGGCCAGTCGTAGTAGTACAGGATCGGACTAGGCGCGTCGATGCCCATGTTACGCAGGACTTTAACTTCGTCCTGCTTATGCGGCACTGCAACAAGGCGGGCGCCCTTGTAGTCGAACGCCTTCGCGGTGGGGATGACTGCGAGGATCTGGTCCGGCTCCCTCGGTTTCAGGACGAGCGCTCGCCGTTTTTTGTGTACGAGCATGTTCGCCCTTTAGTTGTCGTAGCCCTTCTTGCCCTTGCGCCAGCCCTTGTTGACCTTCTCATCAACGACACGAGTGCCGGTGGAGTTGTCACCACCTTTACGCATGGGCTTGATGTGGTCCACGTTCTTGCCATCGCCCTTCTCGGCCTTGCCTTCGGCGATGGCCTCACGACGGGCCTTGTTACGCTCGGCGCGCTTTTTCTTTTCTTCGGGCCGAGCGTTGTACTCCTTGTCGTACGCGATCTTCGCGGGGCTACCCTTGTTTGCCATTTTTCAGTACCTCCATGAGTTGAGAAACATCGTCGACCACAACGGCAACACCGTTCGCAGCCTTGATCCCTGCGATCTCACGTTCTTGCAGGGCAGATACCGTCGATTTCTTGCCGGGAGCCTTGCACTCTACACCGACGAACCGTCCGTCGATGCAGCAGATGATGTCGGGGATGCCATGCCGCCCCATACCGTTCGACACAGGCATGTAGAACCAGGCGCCGATGGACTGCAGGTACTCCTTACACTTCGCCTTGACGCGGCCTTCAGGTGTCATCGCCATCGGTACTTCCTTGCAGCGCATCTATTTTGGCCAGCAGTCTGTCGTGTAGTTGCTCAAGGCGAAGCGCCAGTTCGAGTTCTAGCGCCGAGGGCTTCGGCATGTTCGCTACGTGATTGATGAGTTCTGCGTCGGTCAGGTTGTATATCAATGTGATGTGCACGTTACCGTCCTTTTGCACCGTTGTACTCGCAGTCCTTGACCGGGCACCAGCTACTGCACAGGCCACTGGGTTTCTTCTGGTGAGCGTCCTCGCCACCAGTGTATGCCGTCTCCATACGCTTCACGCGAGGTAGGAAGCTCGACCAGATGTCGAGAACATCGGTGCGGGTAAACGATGCAGTATCGACTTTCTTGTCCTTGAGCCAGATGAACATGGTGTCGATGCGCTGCACATCAGGGAACTGGATAAACCCTAGCGCCGCGAACAGGTTAAGCTGGTCGTTGTCTGGCTTGCGCTTGCCTGTCTTATAGTCGGCGACGATGGCTTTCCCGTCCTTCACAACTGCAACGTCGATCACGCCACGGCACCATGCGTCCTTGCCAAACCACGTCGTCGGCCGGAGCGACTTGTTGAGGGTGATCTGGTGCTCAACCAGCACCTGCCCTGGCGCCGACGCGAACCTCGCAGCGTACGGCTCGTAGTTGACGAGCGATTCAGGTAGTGGAGTACCGCTGCCTACACGAAGTTCGAGGGCCTTGTGGACTCGCTGCCCCCACATAGCAGCCTCGCCGGGTGGATCTGAGACGTCCTTCAGCACCTTGGTGCGGTAGTGACGGTACGGGCACGTCTCGAACCCTGTGAGCGATGAGTAACTCCACGCAAATGGTTTTTGTGGCTTCATATGGACGAGCGACTCCTTCCTTGGGCGGTGTTTATCACCGAGGATGTGTTAGATTTTACAGCTAAACAGGTACAGCAACAACGCGTCAGTCGTGCAGTTCTTTTAGGGCGCCCCACGACGGGCCAATCTTCGCATCCCACGGCAGCGGGATCGGGGGCTCGAACCCCCAGGCTCGCTTGTATGGTAGGTTTGTCAAAATGTGACGTACCTCGACCGCAGCTTTTTCGGCCTTCGGTGTAGGCACGATAGCATACAGGCCGTCGTGTAGCTCAAAGTAAAAGTGCCCGCCGACCTTCGTCAAGTATGGCTTAAAAGCTGCAATGGCAAGGTACTTCTGGTCCGCACCCACTCCTTGAATCGGGGTGTTGATGGACGTAGACTCAAGCTGCCAACGTTTCGTGCGGTCTCCCCACATGTCAGGCAACTGCACCCGACGACCGGCAAGTGTTGCTACATACCCCAGGCGCTTTGCCCGAGCAATCTGCCTCGCCCAATACCTCGGTACGCCGGGGTAGGTCTTCTGGTACGTGCCGTGGATATGGACCGCCTCCGGCAACTCCATCGGCAGGTTGTATTGTACCCGAGCCACAGACCGCAGCTTGGCGGCGGATGTCCGATACTGACAACTCAGGTTCCCCACCTTGCCTAGCTGCCTGCTGGACTTCGCGACAGCATCCCCATCCTTCACGCTGGCGATGAGCGCCCTATAATCGACATGTGCGATCTGTGCACCCATGTAGCTGTGCGGGTCTTCACCGGGCATGCACAGGCTAAGCATCGTCTCGTCGCCGGACTCGACTGCCATCCATCGGAATTCCTGCCCTGCAGCATCCCACTCGATCAGCGTGAACCCTGGCGGGACAGTGACGATGTTACGGAAGTCGGCGCCACGCTTCATTTGGTGCAGTGGGAACCCTACCGGGACAGCCTTGACACCCCTACCCTGCTTGGACGAGAACGTCATGCGCCCTGTATAGGTGCCATAAATCGTGGCCGCAGGGCGCGTGCGCCCGTCGCCGTTGTACTCCACGGACGACAGTATGGACTGCACGAACTTCGTGCGGTTGTTGTTCGCCTCTCGGTACGCCCGGATAGTCTTCGCACGCGGGTCCATCAGGGAGAGTTCGTGTAGCGTCTCCTTGTCTGTAGAGGGTGCCCCAGTCGGCGTTTTCTTGATCTGCGGGAGTTTCCAGTCATCGAACAGCAACTTGGCAAGCTGCGCTGGTGAGGCCAATATCTCGGGTGTGGCCCCCAGCGGCTCCAGGATCTCAAGGGCTTTCTCCGAGACGACGATCAACTTGGCGTCGAGGGTGTGTGCCGCGTCTGGATCGATCACCAGCCCGTTGACACGCGAGTCGGCGACGACATCGATCGACTGTGCTTCAATCAAGGCATTCCGCAACCACTTCGGGTCAACAGCACCCATCTGGTTGTAGAACCGTTCGGCCAGCTTGAGCGTGAACGCCACGTCCTTGCGGTTGTAGACCAACCGTTTCTCGATGGCCTCGGGACTCATGTCGTGGTAATCGACGTCATCCTCGTACCCTGCATGTGCAGGGAAGTACTTCGCCACGGCGAGCTTAAGGCCGTACGATCTACGTTTATCACGAGTTTTGTCCGACTCCGGCTCGCGTTCGAGGTGCATCCACAGCAGCATGGCGTCCAGGAACTTCGCCCGTACCACCGAACTGTGCAGCCCATAAGCGATGAGCCACGACACATCGAACGCCATGTTCCACCCGACAAGCGTTTTCTTCTCGGCAACGGCCCACTCGATCAAGTCGAACAACTGTTGTCGCGTCGGCATGTGCCGTGCCATCGTGCGCAGCTTCCCCCCTTCGTCGTAGTACGCGATGGCGTACGACGTGATGTCTGCCTGGTATGTCCCCGCACGAAATGGTTGTAGGGCGAAGGCGGTGTTCGCGGTGCTGGATGTCTCCACGTCGAAGGCGACGTACTTACTTCGGTCGAAAATCAACTCCTGGCCTCCCGAATATTGTGTGTAGTAGCGCTGCCTCGGACGGGCGCGACACGTCTATGCTCATCACCAGTTCCCCTTCCAGCAGCAGCCCGAGGCGTTTTGCGTGTGCGGTGACTTCTGCACGGGTGCCGTACAGCTTGCACCCGTACTCCTGTTTGTCGTCACCGACGTACATGCACGACCATATCCGAGACGGTGCCTTACTCATTTTTGGGGACCAGTCCCCAGGCTTTCGCAAGCTGCAGGGTGTAGTCGACCAAGAACGCATCGAACGCCTTCGCGTCGAAGTCCGCGGCTCCCGCGATAAACCGGAGGTTGTGTTTCTCCAGCAGGTGGGCGGCGTCGGCCACGGATTGTTTGGCATCAACCATCGTCGTCCTCCGGTTCGGGCTTCACCTCGTATGCCAACCAGTCGGCACCCTGCTGTTTCTGCGCGACCGCGCATGCCTTGAACAAGTCGTCCGTCTCGACGACGATTTCGGTACGTCGGCTACTTCTAATGTGTTCGAGATAAACTCGGTAGAGTTGCATGGTGTTCTCTCCAAGAAGGTGCCGGACCCGTTTTCCCGCGGCAGGTATGCTCCTGGTCGTGGCTACGGCACGACATCCGTTGCGTCAATGCGACGCCAGGTCCGGCGAGGAACTTGTTAGGCTTTTTCGCGCAGCATCAACTCCAGTCGAGCCAGCGCGTTCCACGCCACCTGTGCGGCGTGCAGGCACCCTGAGTCGGCATCGACCGGGCCATCGGCCTCGTCAAGGAAGTGGCGCATCATTGCCCCAGTGTAGCGATACCGCCCATCCGGCACCTGCAGCCAGCCGCTACGGCAGTACTTCTTCGCCCCGAAGGTAGCGACCTTGCCAACTTCTCGCAGTGCGTTGGCGAAGTCTTGCAGTAGTGCCAGTTCGGGTTTTCCCTCATCGAGCTTGGCGCCAAGTTCGTGAGCGTTGCGGCCGGTCGGGTCGGTTTGTACGGACATGCGCTTGATTATTCCGGTGGGGTAGTCGATGCCCTCGACGTCAGGGGCTCGCGCGCCGATTTGCTCGCTCGTGGTCGGCACAGCATGTGTTTTTGCGGACAGGTTGGTCGTCGCAGGGTGCGTCACGCACAGGTACTTGTAGAAATAGTCAGGGTCTTTCACTCACATCTCCTTGTGTTGTGTCACTGTTACGCCAGCCTCCAGGAACATCTTCATCGCCACGTCGAACAACTCCTGCGGCATGGATGTCTTGCCGTCACCGATAACCACAGCAGCCACACCGGCGTTGATCAGCATCCTCGCACAGCCGTTACAGCACAGGTGGGTGACGTACACTGTCGTGCCAGCGAGGCGGCTGCGCGCCGCTGTGGTGACGAGGTTCTCTTCAGCATGGCCGATCCACAGGTACTTCTCGGGCCGGCTGTGTAGGCGCTCAGGCAGATCCCGCACCCCTCGCGGGATGCCGTTGTACCCCGCCTCACGTAGCTCGTTGTCCGGGCCGACAGCGATGGCTCCTACCTGCGTCGAGGGGTCTTTGCTCTTTCTGGCGACGAACTCGGCCAGGCCCATGAAGTATTCGCGCCAGTTCACCTGATCTTTTCTCGAAAAGAAGCCGGCGGCAGGTCGCGCAGCAGTGGGTGGAGAGGCATCAGAACCCTTAGCAAGTCTTCTGGCTGCCCCTTGATAGCTGTTCCGTCTGGTCCAATCAGGAGCCAGTCTGTTCTCTGCGCGCTCAGCCACGTCTTGGGATCCTCGATAGCCTTCAGCATGTCGGCGTACGAGAAGGCATCCGCTCGCGCGTTGATCGTCGAGGTAGCCGCGGCATAGAAGGCGTCGAGTTCCTTCCCAGTGGTCTTTACAGACATTTCTCTCTCCTCGTTATCTAGGTAGCGTACCTTCAAGCGGTTTCTGGTACGTGTCCCCGTGGTAGCGTTCGTTGATTGTCTTTGTCTCAAGGCAGCGCTCGCAGAAGAACCTGTCCGCATACACTCGATACCGCGCGCTGGTGCCCGCCATACCGGGACCGCTCCAATAGACCGTGCCCTGAAAGACCCACTTGTGCTCACAATCAGACATCCCTCTCTCCTTAGTCCAGCCACCACATGAGGGTAGCAATGTCCGTCGAGAACCCCGCTGCGTTCTTGTGGCCCCCACCTCCGAATGCCTTGGCGATTGCGCTCACGTCATAGGCACCGTTGCTGCGCAGTGAGCAGCGCACGACGTTTTCAGCATCGAGGCTCCAGCACAGCCCGAAGGTTCCTGATTGATTAGCGAGTTCATGCCCGAGGTCAGACGCGAGGAAGGCTGGAGCGTTGGCTGCGAGGCCGTTGAGCACCGGAGCGAACCCGTCTTTGTCCAAAAGCACTCTAATGCTGCAGGGCCTCGCCTGTTCCAGCACCGCCTGCACGTTCTGCTCGTGGGCGCGGAGGATGGCTTCGCCTTCTTTCTGCAGCGCCGAGTAGCGAGCGGTTTGTCCGAATGTAAGTCCAGCTTTACCCATGTCGGCCGGTAGGAACTCGCGTTTCCACTGCTCGAAGCTCCACGGCTCATAGCTGCGAAGCGCAGCGTTGAACTCCTTGGTGCCGTCCAGCTTGAACTGCCAACGATCCCGGTCGTCAATGTGCTGAATCAGCCTTGGAACTTCTGTGCCGGGATGGAAGTACTCCCACGCGAGGAGCGCGCCCGACTTGTTGTCATCGAGCAGGATGCGTGACCCGGAACCGTCCCCAACTTCTCCGCTATCCACGAGGCCGCCCGTGGTGTATTCGCCGGTCCACATCTCGAACGCGGTCTTGTGATGGTCGAGCCACACCACACGTCCAGCATGTGCGAACAACCAATCCATCACCTGCCGCGGAAAGCTGAAGTCAAGGATGTAGACAGTTCGCTCAGCGATCGAGCAGTCGAAGAACTCCGCGATGGATTGCGGGGTGTTGATAATTCCGTAGTTTGCGGGGATGTACTCGGCAGCGTCACCGAGCTTGAGCCATGCGGCGAAGGCGGCGCCAAAGCCATCGGCACAGTTCGCGTGGTAAAACACAAGTGGTTTTTCAGACACTCTTCTCTCCTTGAAAACGGGGTGCCCCTACGGCTGTTCCAAGACACATCAACATTAATGGTCTGCCGTAGGGGCAGGTGAACTCAGGCTTTTCTGTAGTATCTGCGCTTCGCTGTACCGGGGAGGTCTTCGACTCGATCCAGCACAAGCCCCGGCTCGGTGTAGAGCAGCTTCCGCAAGGCGTCGTTGACGGTCCTGCTCGATGCGTCGAGGGCTTTTGCAACGTCACCTGTTGTACGTACAACACCGTCCTGCATGAGGTGCAGCACACGATCCGCCATCCGAGGTTTTGGCGCCGTCTTGGACGGTCTCTTACCGATGGTGTCGGTGTCGTTAGCGGTGTCGTTAGCGGTGTCGTTATCGTTATCGACGACAGTATATGTCAGTTTTCGTCCGCGGCTGTGATCTGCGCCAGCACAGGCGACTTCGTAATGTAGCACCATGCGGCGCAGTTCGCTGGCCACGGAGTTCGTCGGGCACCCGATGCCTTCGACAATATCAGAGGCAAGGACCGGACGTTCCTGCTTTCGTAGAAAGGCGAGTATCTGACCACGTACGGTCATCCGCCGCGGGTTCCCCCGTCTTCGGGCGCCAGCGCCACCTATGCTTTTCGTGTTCGCCTGGACGATTTGGTCGTACATACTGATCATCGTTTCTTCCCCAAAATGCTGCGAATGTTCTTCAACGCCTGCGAACGTAGGTGATCTGCAGGCAGACCCAAGTGGTCACAAATCCAGTTGAACGACCCGCGGTGCCGCGCGGACTCGTCCATCAGCCAGCGCTCGTTCTCCGGCAGGAGACAAACTTCCATACCAGACGGGCCGAACTTGCTCAGCCGCCGTGCCCTGGCAGCGAGCCCTTCCTGTATTCCTCCCAAGAGGCAGGCGACCCATAGTCTGCGAATCGGTCCGATCTCGCGGTTCTCCGGCGTAGCGGTGTCGGCGGTAACGCTTCCTCTCATTTCAAACCTCCTTCCAAACCCAGTGATCCCCGTCGAGGCCCTGGACGATCTGCTCGATCACGCCGTCCATGTAGATGGCCTGCCCGGTCGTCGTGCGGCCCCAGACGGTCAGGCCCAGGTAGTCCTCGACGATTTCGCCGGCAGCGATTAGTTGCTTGCCGAAGTAACGGTCGACGATCCAGTGCTCGTAGATTTCGCCGTACTCGGGTTCCAGGTCGAAGTGGTTGCACACCCACTCAGGGCCATCACTGGCCTCGTCGGTCATTTTCCAGGCCGCACGGCGCAGCGCCTTCTCCGCTTCCGGGTGGGCCTCAAGCCACTCTTCAGCATCAGCCCCATCAGGAGCGCCGACCTCGGCGAGTACGTCCGACCAGTACCCGTTCTCCTCGACGATCGCCTCCAGGTCATCGAGGTCGGCGTCGTTCATGACGAACTGATAGGCGGCCTCCTCGTAGTCCGGCTTGCCAGCGGTGAGGGCGACGTAAGTGTCGTAGTCGTCGAGTTCGTCGGCGACCCCGCGCAACTCGTAGATCAGGGCGCTGACGCAGTGGATCACGTTGCGGCGGACGTAACTCGCACATACTCGCTGGAACTTGCTCGCGTCGGCGATCACTTCTTCTTTCTTGTTCATAACTTGCTCCTCTGTAACAGTCCTTGGTAGTAACTTCAGGTCGCCGTCAAGGGCGAGGCACATCAGGTTCTCGGTGTCTCCTACACCACACTGACGACAAATGCTCCGACGAGGATCAGCGCCCACGCGATGAGCCCCTTGCGGATGGTCGGGTGCAGCCCTTCATGCCGAGCAATCGGTCGGATGCCAATGTGGGTCATCCCTGCGCTGCGCTGAACATCGAGTTCCCATGCCTTGCCGGCGCCAGCGGCGAACTTCGCCAGTGCGCGTTTTTCTCTCAGCGTCATTTCTGCCCTCCTTCTACGTACATGCGGGTTAGGTCGTCACGCAACGTCGTCATGCCACCAGTGCAGCGGACAAGCGGTGTTCCTGATGCGTGGATAATGTCTTCTACGAAGTGCGGTATCTTGCTCGTGAACGTCACCACAAGATCAGCCGCGCGGGCCTTGGACTTTAGCAGCGACGTGTTCTCGTCCTTCCAAAAGGACAGATCGAATACCTCCCCGAACTCGCTCACGATCTTCCCGGCCTGTTGTGGTAGCAGGCCGACGATCAGTACCTTCTTCAGCCGCTGCCGTGCCTCCACAGCCTCTGGCGGGTTCAACTGCGGCGCTTTGATGAGAGGTGCGCGCATGTCCTCCAACTCGACGGTGAGTCGTTCTCGCAACCGGTCGGCCATACGACCGGCGATCTGCTCTGCCAGCGACTCCGCGAAGTCCGCGATCAGCGCGTCGAGACTACCCTGCGCCTTTGGTGCGGCGACCCTTGCCTGCCTCTGGACGACAGTTCCAGATTTCTTCGGGGCGTCTGGCAGCGTACCCTTGAGCCAGTACCCATAGATCGGGCTGTTCGTAAGTGTAGCGCCAACCTGCTGACGCTCCAACTTGTTTGTCTTGTTGACCAGATACGAGAGCGTCGCCGAGGTGTTGTTCGGCGTCTGACCGGTGACGGTGTAAAGGTCTCGGGTAGTCGCACCGGGGTGATCCTTCAGGTACGACAGGATGTTGTCTACATGGGTTGTCATCTCACTTCTCCTTCGCCTGTCCGCTTGCCAGCAGTTCTGCTTCAACCCTCGACGACAGTACCACCGCCTCCTCGGCCGCCTCGATAATGCACCCGTCCGTGGTCTTCACAATCGAGCGTATGCCATGCCAGCGAGAACTTGTATCTGCCTCGGTAATCCTCATGATGGTTTCAGCTTTCAGGTAGTGCTTTCGCCCGTTGATATCGGTCACTTCGATCATGCTTGGCGCTCCTCTGCATCATCAATAGAAAACATTTGGAGTTCCAGTTCTTTCAACAGCCTACGAGCCTCGTTTAGGTCGCCCATAAATATTGCCTGGCGGAGTGTAGAGATAGGAAGGCGGAACTCACCAAACACAGCCTCCACAATATGGCGTTTGGTGTCGCGAATTACATACCGGCCAACTTCTCGTTTCAGGTCGGCATCAGAAATACAGGCACGGGCTTGTATGGTCACGCCAACAGTGTAGACATTAGCGTTAGGTACCCTGTTCGGCTCCCACTCAGTCGTTATCTCCATACACTTCCGAAGTGGTTCTGGGGCTACTACTTGCTGGTTGGTGCGGTTCTGCATAAGCATCTTGCTGAAGTTGCTCATCTCACTTCTCCTTCGCCTGTTCATCCGGTTCCACCGCGCCGCAGATGTCGCACCGCTCTCCCGGTTGGAGGTGGCATTTTCCGCACGGAACGTGTTGCCGCCTTGGTTTTGGAAAGTCGTTTCCGGCCTCCTTTGCCAGCTCGCCGCGCGCCCGTATCTTTGTTGCGCAGTCCGCTACCGCGTTATTCCACTCGTGATCCGCCCACGACAGGTCGTTGTCCTCACACAACTTCGCGCACGCCTCACGCTCGGCTGCTACGGCTGCGTCAAGCGTGGCCTGGTTGTATAGGGGCTCACATCCGTCTGCAGGATGACCGAAAATCGGAGTGTCGAGTCTGCGCGTTTCCGGCGCGCCTTCCAGCCACGCCAATGCGCCAGCTTTAATCCATGCTGTTGCCATTTCACTTCCTCATTTTGCTAGTTCGCCGCGCTCTAGGGCAGCGTTTCGTTATCCGACCACACCTCCGGCAGCTCGCACCGCTGCCTTGATCGCATCGCTCTTGTCTTTCGGCGTGGTGACGACGAACAACTCGGTAGTCTGCAAGCGCCTCCATCGTTTGAAGTAACCCTCAAAAGACACCTCTTTCACTCCGACTGGGTTGAACACGCACCCGCCACGAATCTCAACAGAGTCGGTTTCCTGGATCTGAGTGTAGTCATAGTCCCACACCAGTTCGCCGTTGATAAACAATTCCTCGTCTTCGTGCCAGGTGCCCTCAACGTTTTCGCCGTGCTTCCGCCAAAATGCAGGGTCGTTGTAAAAGTCGTTGAACTCTTTGCCTGTTGCTTTGATCGTCACTTCACTTCTCCAAAAACCGTTCAACCCAAGCCTCAACAGACCCTGCCTCGACCACGTCCTGCGCTCGGGTACCGGTAAAGTCGATGCCGAACTCCTGCATCCACGTCACCGACGACTGAGCGATCGACATCTGGCGCTCGAACTCGTGCTTCGGCCGCTTCTTCATCATCGCCATGGAGCACACGGTGGCCAGGTTGCAGTCCGTGATGTAGGCCAGGGCCATCTCGGGG
>JBFHJN010000060.1:0-15191 GCA_041595875.1 Coriobacteriia bacterium | reverse complement strand
GTTCGGACGGGGGGCACCAGGCTAAGCCAGACAGCTCTCTACGGTTTGACCGCACGCAGCGGCTCAAGGAGCAGTTGCTCCTCAAAGTCCGGGAACTGAAGGTCTGACGCCTTCAGGAGTGCGGTACCTGAACCATGGCACCGATCGCACAGCTCCTCGGTCCTCTCGGCGGGCTGCACAGTGTGCGGCACCGAAAGGATCCATGCAGCTTTGGTGTTCAGAAGGTCCATATCGAGCTTGGGCTCACCGAACATCTCCTCGCTGATTCCCATGCGACTGACAGGCGTGATCCGTCCGTCAGTACCCTTGGCCAGCTTCACTGTCTCTTCGATGCTTTCCGGAGAACCATCTTCCGCATGGCAACCGATGCAGTTCCAGTAAGGAACGCTGTGGCAGGCGTCGCACGTAGCGCCCTCCAGGTGCTTACGAGAGTGGGTCTGCGGGCTGAGATCCGAGTGGCAGTCGACGCACTCAACTGAGACGTTGCCCTCGGCCATAGACGTGGGCTGTCCACCGTCACCGTGAACCTCCTTGGGGTCCGTGTGGCAATCGGCACAGCTATAACCCATCTCATGGTGCAGGTCGCGCTCAACATACATGGGCCCGATCGCATCGTGGCACTGCGCACAGGTCACGTCGTTGTACTCCTGCGCAGTGGCGTCTGTGAAGTTGTGGCCGTCCAAGAGGCCGCCACCAAACGCGGCAGGAATGCTCACGTGGCACTGGCCGCATGTGGCATGGCAGCCGTAGCAACTGTCATCGGCGCTGAATACCGCCTCGGCAAGTGCTTCACCATCGGGAGTGTTGCTAAGGCGCACCTTGAGCTTCTCCAAGATCCCGCTAGCGGTCGAGTGCAGGGAGCCCTCGAATGTGGAGGTGATGTCGTCGTGGCAGTCGCTTCCTCCACACGTGGCAAGATCGGCACTCGGATCCGTGACGATATCGGCCATAGCGGTCGTCTTGTCATCAGCATTCGCGTCGCCGCCGTGGCACTTCACGCATCCAGCACTGGCATGGCTGGAGTCCAGAAACTCCTGGCTCACAAGGTATGCGACGGCCTCGGCGCCCTCGGGCAGACCTGCGCCGGTCAGCGCATCAGCGCTTGAGTGGCACGCCACGCATCCTTCAGTCGGTACCGCAGCCGTCGTGCCCTGCGGCGCATCATCTGTACAACCTGTCATGAGGAAAGGCACTGTGAGCATGGCGGCGACCGCCAGCATCAGAGAAGCCCTTCCCGACAGGGAAGCGCGTAATCTCATGGCTGTTCCTTGTCTTCGCGTTGGTCTGACTATGCCTGCGGGCCAAGACCCGCAAGTGGAGCAGATCCGTTTGGCCGAACGGATCGATGATGGACGTCGGCGGCCAGCACGACGCCATGGGTGTGTGCGGCAACCGGTTGCCGCGGGAACTCACTCGACCGGGAGGTAGACACTCACCACCCCGGCTTCGGTCTCCCCTCGCAAAGACTCCGGATCGTAGATCTCAAAGTTGTCTGCGGGAAACGCCTCGTACTCAGACGTTGGAAGCCAGGTGCCCAAAATGAAGCGGCAGCTCTCAAGAAGGGTCTCCACTCCACCGGTGTGGCGAAAGACCGCGTACTTGGATGTCGCGATCTCCTTGCTCACCATACCGTCAGGTACCGGTGTCCCAGGTGGGACCGGCACCCCGGCGATGTATTGCAAAGGACGCTCGACGGTAAAACAATCTGAGGGAGTGTATTCGCACACGCCGATCAAAGTGCAGGAATCGGCGCCCTGGATCTCAGGGATTCTCGGCGCGAACTTCTCCCACCACTCGGAGACTCGATAGCCGTCGCTGACGTTCCAGACGAACCGCATCCCGATCACGGTGAATGCAGGGATGTCTTCGATACACGGCTCGGTCTCCACACCCTTATTCAAGTGCTCGATGTCGCCCAGGCTCAACCGGGGTTTCTCAATGAACAGCGGCGTGCGTCCTCGACGATACGTAGCCGGGGTCAAGCCGTATGTGCGCTTGAAGGCCCTGCTGAAGGTGGCCTGAGAGGCGAAGCCCCACCTGGTCGCGATGTCCAGAGTCCGGTCGTCGGTCGAGAGGAGCTCCTCGGCACAGTGCGCGAGTCTCCGCTCGCGTACGTACGCGGTCACCGTCTCTCCCATCACAAGATGGAAGAGCCGGCTGAAGTGGAACATCGAGAATCCAGCCTGAGCGGAAATATCGGCCAGAGTAGGTTCGAGTCCGAGGTTGTCTTCTATGTAGTCGATTGCAAGTTGTATTTGGGACGCGTAGTCCATGACGACCTCCGATTAACGTACCTGACGAGGATACATCCCTTCGTCATCATCGGTTTTGCCCAAATTGCGCAATTCCGCAGTCACGACCATAAGAAGGAACGGCACGTCACGTGCTACAATCCCGGCACGACACCGAGGCTGGGACTTGACCTGTTCGGCGGGTACCCGGGAACGGAGCGACACATGCGCAGAACGATGCTGGGCGGCAAGATACACCGCGCGACGGTGACCGAAGCCGACCTGGACTATGAAGGCAGCGTCACGGTCGACACCGACCTGCTCGACGCCGCCGGGATCATCCCCAACGAGGCCGTCGACATCTGGGACGTCACCAGCGGCGCGCGCCTCACCACCTACGCGCTCGCGGGGCCCCGCGGCTCCGGCGTCGTGTGCGTCAACGGCGCAGCGGCACACCTGGTGCATGCAGGCGACCTTGTGATCATCGCGGCGTTCGTACATCTGGAGGACGCCGAGGCGCAGGCCTGGGAGCCACGCGTCGTATTCGTGGACGAGAAGAACCGGATCGCCGAGAAGCGCGCCGAAGAGATCGGCCGCCGCGCAGGCTAGACGCCGAAACTGCGTATCGTCACCGAGACGTCACCAGCAGCTCACCCTCGTTAACCCGGATAGTGATAGCGTAGTGAACCTCGTCCCCTGACAGCTTGTGGATAATGACTGCTATCACCGAAGCATGGCGCGCGGGTCTGCTCCGTCGCGACAACTGGATGCGCAATATCACCGCCGGCATCGTCGTCGGCGTCGTTTCGATACCGCTTTCAATGGCCTTCGCCATCGCCTCCGGCGCTACGCCCGTCCAGGGGCTCTACACCTCGATAGCCGCAGGAGCTCTTGCCTCGCTGTTCGGCGGGACTCGAGTGCAGATCACCGGCCCCACCGGCGCCTTCGCTGTACTGCTGTTCAGCGTCACGGCCAAGTACGGAATGGCCGGACTGCAGGTCGCCACCATCCTCGCAGGCATCATCATGGCCATCTTCGGCCTTACGAAGCTGGGCAGGGTCATCCGCTTCATCCCCGAGCCGGTCGTCATCGGCTTCACGTCGGGTGTGGCGGTGGTGATCTGGGTGAGCCAATGGCAGAACTTCTTCGGCCTGGGAGAAGTGACCGGAGACAGCTTCGGTCAGAAGCTCCTGTCACTCCTTGCCGCACTCCCGGGACTGCATCCGGCGACCACGCTTTTCGGCATCGCGAGCATCGCGGTCATACTCATCTGGCCCAAGATCCCCGCCGTGGGGAAGGTGCCCAGCCCGATCGTCGCGCTCGTGATCGCGACAGTGGTGCAGTCGCTCTTCCATATCGACGGCATCGCTACCATCGGGACGGCATACAACGGCCTCCCGAAGGGGTTGCCGGCGTTCAGTCTCCCGGTACTGCCGCTTAGCAGCGTGCTCGAGCTCCTGCGCCCCGCATTCACCATCGCGCTGCTCGGATCCATGGTGTCGCTTCTGTCCGCCACCGTGGTGGACGGGGTCACGGGCCACCGCCATGACTCGGACCAGGAGCTCGTGGGTCAGGGGATCGCGAACATAGGCGCCGCGCTTTTCGGCGGCTTTGCAGCGGCAGGCGCCGTCGCCCGAAGCGCCACCAGCGTACGCAACGGTGCTACCAGTCCCCTGGCGGGCGTCGTCACCTCATGCACCCTGCTGGTCGGCGTGGTCGTGCTGGCTCCGCTCGCCTTCAACGTGCCCCTGGCGACGCTTGCCGGAGTCATCTTCGTCGTTTCCTACAACATGAGCGACGCGCCACGCGTGCTCCGCACCATCAAGCGCGCACCGCGCGCCGATGTCGCCATCATGCTCATCACCCTCGTCCTGACGGTGTTCACAGACATCATCGTGGCCGTGAACGTAGGCGTCATCCTCGCGATGCTCAACCTCATGAACCGTATGTCCACCTCGGTAGAGACGCGCACGATGGAAGCGGACGAGATCGCCGAGAAGATCGTTGGCGCTTCCTGCCCGATGGTGCCCGAGGGCGTCTTGGTCTATGCGATCGAAGGGCCGTTCTTCTTCGGCGCCGTCCAACAGTTCGAGAAGGCACTCGAGCACACTCACACCGAGCCGACCATGCTGGTGGTGAGCCTCAAGCACGTCCCGTTCATCGACCTCTCCGGCATCATCGCACTCAAAGATGTCATCCAGCGCTCCGAGAAGCACGGGATCGATGTGCGGCTTTGCTGCGCCAACTGCGTCGTCACAGGCAAGCTGGACAAAGCCGGCGTGAGCGCGATGCTGGGCATGCCTGTCTCGGCAACACTGGCGGAGGCTCTGGCGCAGCCCGACACCGCCGCCTAGGCTGACCTTCCCCCTTTTCTAGTTCCCGGTTGATTTTCTCGTGTCCCCGTACTAAACTGACTAGTCAGTTTAGCTCTCGCAGAACACTAGGAACGGAAAGGAAGCACCATGCAATCGGTACAGATCGCGCGAGCCGAGATGAAACGACTTCTCGGTGACAGGCGCGTCCGGATGGCGACGGTCGTGATCACGCTCGTCCCTCTTCTCTATGGCGCGCTCTACCTCTGGGCGTTTTGGGACCCTTATCAGGGGCTCGAAGACCTCCCGGTGGCGTTGGTCAATGAGGATCAGGCGGTGATGGTGGATGGCGAGTCACTGGATGCCGGAGCCGGCCTTGTTGACAAGCTACTGGACAGCAAGACCATGGGCTGGGACGTGGTCTCGGCAGAGACCGCGCAGGCCGGACTTGAGGATGGGACCTACTACCTCTCGCTCACGATCCCGGCAGAGTTCAGCGCAGACCTTGCAACAGCGAACAGCGAGGACCCCACTCCCGCGCATCTTGAGGTAGTGGAACACGAGTCCGCCAACCTGCTTGCAAGCCAGATCGGTAACACGGTCTTCTCCGAGGTTCGCGCCGCAGCGGCGGCAAACGCTTCAGAAGCGTACCTGGACACGATCTTCCTGGGCTTCTCGGAGATGAACGGCTCGCTGACCGAAGCCGCACTGGGCGCCAGCGACCTGGCGAGCGGCCTTGCCGAGGCACGCGACGGCGCGAATGAGCTCGCAAGCGGTCTGGGCACGGCGCACGCGGGCGGAGTGGAGCTTTCCTCCGGCCTGAGCGACCTGGCCGCCGGTGCGGTCACGGCGGACGCTGGCGCTGCGCAGCTCGACGGAGGGCTTGGCGCGCTGAGCGTCGGTCTGAGCGATGCCGACGAGGGTGCGACCAGCCTCTCGACCGGCGCGGACTACCTGGCCACGAAGACTGCGGCGCTCTCTGCCGGCCTGACGCAGATATCTGACGGCTCCGCTTACATGGCGAGTTCGGCCTCCGCGCTGAACACCGGCGCCGCGCAGCTCAATGCCGGTGTCGCCCAGGCAGCCACATCGGTCGATGCCGCGAGCAGCGGTGCCGCCGACGTCCATTCAGGAACCAGCGCGGTCGTGGGACTGCTTCAGGCGTATCTGGCCGCGAACCCTTCGGCGGCGGCCGACGCGACGTTCGCCCAGGCGCTGGGCTATGCCCAGGCAACAGACCAGGGCGCCAGCGACCTGCAGACAGGACTTGAATCCGGCGTCGCCAGCTTCTCGGCATTGATGGCAGGCGCAGAGCAGGTGGCCGATGGAGCCTCGCAACTCAGCGACGGGGCAGCGCTGCTCTCACAGAACGTGGCGGAGGCCTCCGCCGGCGCATCCCTCATCGCGAACGGCGCCACAAGCCTCTCCAGTGGTGCGGTCGAGCTGGCCGCAGGCATCAGCACGGCGAACAGCGGAGCTACCGCGCTGAGCGCGGGCGCATCGGCTCTCTCGGCAGGCACGTCGGATCTGGCGGCGGGCGCAAGCCTGGCCTCCTCGGCCAGCGGCGAGCTCGTGAGCGGACTCGCGCTTCTGGACTCGGGTGCGGGCGAGCTGGCCGAGGGCCTGACACCCGCGATCGACGGCTCGGTCGAGCTGGCGGACGGACTCACCGCAGGCGCTGCGGAAGTGCCGCTCTACGACGATGAGACCCGCGCGGCGAACGCCGCGATGATGAGCGACCCGGTGGTCTTGGACGTGGACGCGATGGATGCCGTCCCCAACTATGGCACCGGCTTCTCGCCCTACTTCATCCCGCTCGCGCTGTGGGTGGGCGCCCTGATGGCGTTCTTCATCGCGACTCCCCTGCCTCCCAAGCCCATCGAGGAGCGACGCAATCCCGTGGTCGTGGCCCTCGCCGGCTTCTGGCCCGCCGCGCTCATCGGCGTTGCTCAGGCGGTCGTCATGCTGCTGGTGTTGCAGTTCGGGCTGGGTCTTGAGCCCAGAAGCGCCCTCATGCTCTACGGCTTCACGGCGCTCTCCGCAGTGACCTTCGTAGCGGTGCTGCAGTGGCTGTCCGGAGCGTTCGGCGCCATCGGCAAGTTCCTGTCCATCGTCCTTCTCATGCTGCAGCTGACCTCCTCGGCAGGCACGTTCCCGCTTGAGACGGCACCCGGGTTCTTCAAGGCGATCAACCCCTACCTCCCCATGACGTATGTGGTCTCGGGTCTGAGGCAGGCGGTCTCCGGAGGGGACTGGTCGGCGATGGGACAGAGCGCACTGGTGCTTGGCGCATTCACTGTCGCCAGCCTCGCGCTGACGTCGATCACCGCACGACGCGCGCGCACCTGGGACGCGGAACGTCTCAAGCCGGCGCTGGAGATCTAACGACAAAGAGCGGGGCGTCGGGCGCGTGGTCCGGCGCTCCGCTAGAATCGCAAGAGAAGCCCGACAAGAGGAGTACCCGTGGCCACGCGAGCCGAGAACACCCGAAGCCGTATGTTCGACGCAGCCCTTCAGCTGATCAGCGAGAAGGGCTTCAGCGGTACGACGGTGGATGAGATCGTCGACCGGGCCGGTGTGGCCAAGGGCACGGTCTACTACCACTTCGCGGGCAAAGCCGAGCTCGTCGAGGCCCTGATCGCCGAGCAACTCGCGCCACTCGTTGTCCACTTCCGGACCGCGGCGGCAGGCGCCTACGATCCCATGTCGCGCATCGACGCCCTCATCCGCGCCGAGCTGGAGTGGATCAGGGAGAATCGCGCGTTCGCCAAGATGCTCGTGACGGAGCTCTGGCGAGAAGACCGCGTGTGGCGGGAGACGCTGGTGCTTCTGCGCCGCGAGATCATCGGCTTCATCCGCGACGCGATCGACGACGGCGTGAAAAACGGCGCGATCAGGTCCGACATCGATCCTGACTTCGCAGCCTCGGCGCTGTTCGGCATGACCGTCACGGCTGCCCTGGACTGGCTCGTGTTCGACCCGGACAAGTCCCTGGAGTTCGTGGCCGAGCAGGTCTTGCGCCTTGCCTCCATGGCAGTGAGCGCCTGAGCCATGTCACCTGCGGTGAAGATACCTAACGGCGCACAGCCTCTTGCCGGGGACACGTGCTACGTCCCCGGATTGACCAACGCCGGCTTCGTCCTCGGACTGGCCATCGACACCAGCCCGGACGAGTCCGTCTACGAGGGTGTCGTCATCGATCGACTCGGCATCACCCACGGGCACGCCGATCACTTCTCGGCAGGGGCGTTCATCCGCGACACTGGCGCCAGCGTGTGGGCCGCACGCGATGACGCGACGCTGATAGAGAACCCCGAGGTCAACATCCGCGGGATGTTCTCGTGGGCCAAGCCCAGCGACCTTCTGATCACCAGGCTGTTCCGTGGCGAGCCATGCAAGGTGGACAGCTACCTGGAGGACTGGGACGACCCACGCTCAACCGTGGTCCCCCTCCCCGGACACACCCTTGGGCACTGCGGCTTTCTGACACGCGACGGGGTGCTCTTCTCCGGCGACGCGCTCTATCTGGAGGAGTTGTGGGAGCGGCATCCGCTTCCCTATGCCATCGACCCGGATCTGGTGGTGGCCTCGCTGGAGGCGATCGCCGGCATGGAGTACGAGTGGCTCGTGCCCGCGCACGGCCATCCCGTGAGCCAGGCCGACAGCCTGCGCCACATCGAGCACCACATCCGTCAGATACGGGGGATCGAGGCGCTCGTGCTGCAACTGCTTGACCAGGCGCGCACCACCGAGGAGATCATCGCGCTCATCTCGGCGGATAGATGTCTCTCGGACAATCCCGCGCAATACTGGCTCGCCGTCACGACGGTGAAAGGCTTCCTGGGCGGGCTGCTCGCCAAGGGCAGCATCGAGTTCTACGTCAAAGGCCACTCCGGCTGGTGGCACGCGCTGTAGAACATCATCCACGCGGTATTGAGCTGCCGTGAGCGGCGGGTAGACTTGGGGTAAGCACTACTATTGTCCCTATCCCCTGATGACCGGGAGGTCGCCCATGAGCATCAAAGGCACGCAGACTGAAAAGAACCTACTGAAGTCCTTCGCCGGCGAGAGCCAGGCGCGCATGCGCTACAACTACTTCGCCAGCGCTGCCAAGAAAGAAGGCTTCGAGCAGATCTCGGCGCTGTTCACCGAGACCGCCGATAACGAGAAGGAGCACGCGAAGGTCTTCTTCAAATTCCTTGAAGGCGGAGACGCCGAGATAACCGCCACCTATCCGGCGGGCCGCATCGGCACGACTGCCGAGAACCTCCTTGCCGCCGCGGACGGCGAGCTTGAGGAGTGGGGCACGCTCTACCCCGACTTCGCGCGCGTGGCCGAAGCTGAAGGCTTTGCCGACATCGCCACCGCGTGGCGTGAGATCGCCGAGGTAGAGGAGCACCACGAGGCCCGCTACCGCAAGCTGCTGGCGAACGTGGAGGCCGGCCTTGTCTTCAGGCGCGGCGAAGAAGTGTTGTGGAAGTGCCGCAACTGTGGCTACGTACACCGCGGCACCGAGGCGCCCGAAGAGTGCCCGGCATGCCTGCACCCGCAGTCCTACTACGAGTTGCTGGTGGAGAACTACTAGACGCTCGTTAAGGCCTCACCTGTATCAACACGATCACCCGCATCGCCGACGGCGGTGCGGGTGATCCGCATCAGATGCCGTTCACCGTCGCAGCGCAGCCGCTTAGGGCTTCAAAGGTTTGCCTCTCCTTTTGTGCATGGCAGACTTCGCCTAGCGTGCGGCGGCCCACTGGGGGCCCGAAGGCCGCGCCACGTATCCGTATCAGATCTCTGGAGCCCTATGACTCGTCGCACTTCCACGCGTGGCTGGATAGTCACGCTTGCAGGCCTGGGCATCAACCTCGCACTGGGCGTCCTGTACTCCTGGAGCGTCATCGCCAAAGCACTGAGCACGGAATGGAACTGGTCAGCAGGACAGTCCAGCCTGCCGTATGCGACCGCTGTGGGGATGTTCGCGCTTTCCATGGTCTTCGCAGGACGGGCACAAGACCGCTTCGGTCCCCGCATGGTCGCGACGCTTGGCGGCCTGCTCACCGGCGCCGGCCTGATCACAGCATCATTCGCCAGCGCAGACGCAGCATGGCCGATGATCGTGGGCTTCGGCGTACTGGGCGGCACGGGCATCGGCCTGGGATACGCCGCGGCCACGCCCGCCGCCGTGAAGTGGTTCCCCGCCAGGCGCAAGGGATTCATCACGGGCCTCGTCGTGAGCGGATTCGGCCTCGCCTCTGTCTACATCGCGCCGCTCACATCAGCGCTGATCCACTCGGCAGGTATTGCGACCACGCTCAGGCTGCTGGGCGGTGCGTTTCTTGTGGCCATCGTTTCGTTCTCGCAGTTGCTCATCAACCCCCCGGCCGGGCACGTGGCAACGATGGCGAAGGCCGCGAGCGGCGCTTCGCACACCGACCCGGCCCGTCAGGACCTGGGCTGGCGAGAGATGCTCAAGACCCGGCAGTTCGTGCTGCTCTGGCTGATGTACGCGTTCTCGGCATTCGCGGGGCTGATGATCATAGGGCACATGGCGAAGATCGCCGCCGCGCAGCTTCCCGGCATCGATATGGGCTTCGGGTTGGTCGCCGTCCTTGCCGTGGGCAATGCCTCGGGCCGTATCGTCGCCGGCACCGCGGCAGATCGCTTTGGGGAGACGCGCACCATGTTCGTGGTGTTCGTGACACAGGCGCTCATGATGGGGTCGGTCACCCTCGCGGCAACACCGCTGTCGCTGATCCCGGTCGCGGCGGGTATCGGCTTTTGCTACGGCGCCAATCTCGCGCTGTTCCCCTCGGCAACCGCGAGCTTCTTTGGCACCTCACACCTGGGAGTGAACTACGGACTGGTGTTCACAGCGTGGGGCGTGGGTGGCGTGTTCGGCTCAATGGTTGCCGGCAGCATCGTCGACTCCACGGGCTCGTACACCGCGGCGTACGCCGTGGCGGCGCTGTTGTGCCTGCTGGCTGCTGCCGGGACGTTCGTCACCAAGGCCCCCGAGCCGATCGCGGAGCCCGTGATCACCAGCGACATCCATACGACCATGGCAGCGTAGGGGCCGACTGAAGCGGCACGGCTGATCAGCGCTTCACGCGGACTGGTGCAGCCCGACCCGGTTGCCCTCGGAGTCCTCGAAGAACGCGATCCACCCCACCATCTCGCCCATGTTCACAGGCTCATCCAGGATCCGGCCACCCGCCTCGGTGACACGCGTGAGCATGCCAGAGATGTCGCCCTGGGCATCCAGGTAGATGGTTGCGCCATCCGAAAGACTCGGCTTGGCCGAGGAGTCCAGCACAAGATCGCCGCTCACATCGTCGAGGTCGCCTGTGCCCAGGGGCATGAGCAGCGCCACGTTGTCGGCACCCGGCATCATCTGGATGGGATTCCCGAGAACATGCGCATAGAAGGTGCGTGCGCGTTCAAGATCAAGGACCGGGATGTCGGCCCACACTATGACATTGGCCATGATGTCCTCCTGGCATCTGCGCGGCCGAAGGCCGCTTCACGAAGCTGTGGAGGGTATGTACCCGCGGGGGCAGGACCGGACGCGAGACGACCACGTGCGATGCCTGAAGACGCGACCTGAGCTTCGCCGGTTATATGGTTCTCGCCTCAAGAAGGCTCAGTGGCATTGTCGCTTTCTTCGCCATTTCGTAAGATGCACTTAATGCTAAACGTCCATCGCATGAGCATCCTTCGTGAGGTCGCGGCCCGTGGCGGGATCGCCGCTGCTGCCGAGGCGCTCTACCTCACGCCCTCTGCCGTCAGCCAGCACATGGCCGCCCTCGAGCGCGAGGCAGGTACGCAGCTGCTGGAGCGCATGGGGCGCGGAGTGCGACTCACTCCTGCAGGCGAGCGGCTTGTGGACCACACCGAGCGAGTGCTCGCGGTGCTCGAGGAAGCCGAAGCAGACCTCAGCGACATCTCGCACGGCGTTGCGGGTCGACTGCGCATATGCGCCTTCCCCACTGCGGCACGAGCACTGCTTGCGCCCGCGCTCGCGCTGTTGCGTGACCGCCACCCTCGCCTTGAGCTCGCCATGACCGACCTTGAACCGGAGGAGTCGATCCCGCTGCTCAAGGTGCGCGAGATAGACGTCGTGGTCACCTACGAGTTCGACCACCTGCCGGTCCCAGAGGATCCTGGCGTTGAACGTCACGTCTTGATGTCTGAGCCGATCTACCTCGCGGTTCCGGCCTCCCATCCCCTTGCGGCGGGCCCCGTCGCCGTGGCCGACTTCAAGACCGAAGAGTGGGTCGTCGGGCGCGAAGGGGCGCCATTCATGGAGGTCACCCGCAGCGTAGGACACGAGGCCGGGTTCGAGCCCAAGCTCAATCTGCAGAGCAACGACTACCAGGTCATCCTGGCTTGCGTTGCCCAGGGACTGGGCGTCACCCTTGTGCCGCCACTGGCGCTGTTCGCGGACTACCCGGGCATCGTCTTCCACGTCCCCACGGACATGGACATCACTCGCCGCGAAGTAGCTGTGATCCGTCGCGGCAGCGGCAGCAATCCCATCATCTCTACAGCCCTGGAGACCCTGCACGAGGTAACGGAAGCGCTGCCCAGACGTGGGCCCACCATCGGATGATCGACAGAGCACTTCGCGATCCAGATACAGATTGATTTCGAAGACGAAGATGCCGATTCTAGATGAAGAAAGCTTCACCAAGGCATGAGCAGGAAGGGAAGCCGTGACAGGCCTACGTGAGTCCGTCATCAGCGCCTTGACGCCCTATGTGGGTGAGATCGTCGCTGACACCTGCGTGCGCGCGACCGCATTGTCTCTTGGCAAGACCGCCGATGACCTTGACATCAACGACCTTGCGGCACTTGAGGCCAACGCCCGGCGACTGCTGGGTCCTGTGGCACCAAGAGAGGCGATCGACGGATTGATCGCAGAGATAGAACGGAGCCTGACATGATGGCGCAGACGGACATCGGCAAGACGGCGCCACGCAAGCCCGCGATCATCTCGGCCCGGACGATGCGCATCACCGCCATCCTGTTCGCCCTGCTTGGTGTATTCCATGTCCTCAACACCCTGTCTCTTGCAGACAAGCTGTCCGCAACGGCATCGGATGCCGTCTACGTCTTCGGCATCCTCTTGCAACCCCTGTGTGCGGCTATCGCGGTGTGGGTCGCGTCGAAGCTTGGATGGAGAGAGAGCGTCGGGCGCCAGTGGCTGCTCATTGCCGCGGGCATGACCGCTTTCGCGATCGGCGATGTGGTGTGGGCCGTCCTGGAGCTTGGGATGGGGCTGGATCCGTACCCGAGCATCGCGGACTTCTTCTACCCGATGGAGTACTTCCTCTTCCTCACAGCGATGATCCTTGCCATCCGCTCCTATTCAGGCCTGGTCAAAACGCGCAAGCCCGTGCTCCTGGGCGGCGCGGTGGCTGTGGCTGGAGTAGCGGTCGTCTACCTCGCCCTGCTCAAGCCCTTCATCTTTCCTGCAGGCGCAGACGAGCTCAGCGGACTCGGCAAACTCGTGAGCACGTTCTACCCGCTGGGCGATATCGTGTTCATGCTCGCACCCGCGGTGGCGCTAGCGCTTGTGATCAGGCAACTCGGTGCTGCGCGGTTCGCATGGCCCTGGTGGATCATCGTCGTCGGTGCGCTGGTGTTCGCCTTGACCGACTCCTACTATGCGTACGCGGACTGGTCAGGCAGCGGGCTAACCGCCGCCATGGACCTGGGCTGGATCGCGACACACATGCTCTTCGCAACCGCAGCCCTGGTGGCCAGGGACGTCTACCGATCAGTGGGACGCACCTAGCCTCGACGTCGCGCGAGTCATCACACCTGTAGGTCCGACGTGCAGGCCGGACACCTTGTTGCGGCCAGCGGCACGGCGCTCAGGCAGTACGGGCACTCTTTGGTGGTGACCTCTTCTTCCTCTGTGGCACGGGCCTTGTTGACGCCCTTGACCACAAGGAAGATGACGAACGCCACGATGACGAATGCCACGATCGCGTTCACGAAAAGACCGTAGTTCATCGTCACTGCGCCGGCGTCCTGCGCGGCTGCAAGCGTGGCATACGGCGCTGCAACCGAGCCTTCTTTCAGGACGATGAACAGGTTCGCGAAGTCGACCTGACCCAGCAACAGCCCCACCACAGGCATGAGGATGTCGCTCACCAACGACGCCACGATGGCGCCGAAGGCCGCACCTATCACCACGCCTACCGCCAGGTCTACGGCGTTGCCTTTGGCGATGAACTCTTTGAACTCCTTTATCATCACGAGCCTCCTACTTCTTGGTGGTGCCGAGAATGGTGCCCAGCACCCCGCGCGCGATCTGGCGGCCCACCTGACTACCCAGGGCACGGATCGCGCTCTTTCCCATAGCTTCGACCATCGATTCCCGCTTGCGCGTTGACGCTTTCGGCTTAGCTGGCGCTGCAGGCTTGGCGGCCTTCTCGGCTATCTCTGCTTGCGCGACGGCCGCGGCAGCTGCCTCCGCGGCTTCAGCCGCCTGCTGCGCTCTCGCTTTGAGCTGCTCATAAGCGGACTGCCTGTCGACTTCTTGCTCGTAGTGGCCGAAGAGCACCGAACCCTTCACCAGCGCCTCGCGCTCGGCGGCGGTGATCGCCCCGATGCGCCCGTAGGGAGGGACGATGAGCGCCCGCTGCACCGGCATGGGGCTGCCGTCTTCCTGCAGCATCGAGACCAGCGCCTCACCCACGCCCAGCTCGGTGACTGCGGTCTCCACATCCACTTCGGGGTTCTGGCGGAACGTCTCGGCCATCGCCCTGACGGCCTTCTGGTCTTTGGGTGTGAACGCGCGCAACGCATGCTGGATCTTGTTGCCCAGCTGGCCCAGCACGGCGTCCGGGATATCGATGGGGTTCTGCGTGACGAAGTAGACGCCCACGCCCTTGCTGCGGATCAGACGGACGACCTGCTCTATCTTCTGCAGCAGCGCCGGGGGTGCGTCGTCGAACAGAAGATGCGCCTCATCGAAGAAGAAGACCAGTCGCGGTTTGTCCGGGTCCCCCACTTCCTCAAGCCGCTCGAAGAGCTCCGAGAGCAGCCACAGCAGGAAGGTGGAGTAGACCTTGGGGTTCATCATCAGCTTGTCGGCGGCGAGGATGTTGATGACTCCCCGGCCCTGCGAGTCGGTCTGCATCAGATCGAACAGATCCAGTGCAGGTTCGCCGAGAAGCTCGTTCGCTCCCTGGTTCTCAAGCGCCAGCAGACCTCGCTGGATGGCGCCGACACTGGCCGCCGAAACGTTCCCGTACGCGGTGGTGAGGTCCGCCGAGTTGTCGCCGACGAACTGCAAGATCGCCCGCAGGTCCTTGAGGTCCAGCAGCAGCAGGCCGTTGTCGTCCGCCACGCGGAACGCGACGTTGAGCACGCCCTCCTGGATGTCGTTGAGATTGAGGAGCCGGCTGATCAGCAGCGGTCCCAGCTCGGAGACGGTCGTCCGGACGGGATGACCTTGCTCGCCGAACACGTCCCAGAACGCAACGGGACTGCCGCCGTATTCGTACGGCCCCAGCCCCAGCTTCTCCACACGCTCGATGACCTTGGGATTGTCACCCCCGGCCTGCGAGACGCCTGACAGGTCCCCTTTGATGTCAGCTGCGAAGACCGGCACTCCCATGCGGCTGAATCTCTCGGC
>JBFHJN010000059.1:0-15236 GCA_041595875.1 Coriobacteriia bacterium | reverse complement strand
GAGCTTCTCGGCAGGGAGGGCTAGTCTCTCCAGCCACAGCGCACGCAGCTCAGCGAGGTCCTCGGTGGCATCGTCATCAGGACCATCTGTCGCGTCCAGGGTGTCGAGCACCTCGAAGGTGAAAGCGGTCTCGCCGAGACGATCCCAATCGGCCTGTAACGCGCGGGACGGGTGCGAGCCGTTCTCAAGCGTGAAGCGCTCCCGGTTGAGCCGACCGGGGGCGTTGGGGCTTGCACCGATCAGTACCTTGTCGTCCACAGTATTCCGGACCGCCCATACACCCATGGGCGGTCCGTTCTCCTTATATGCGCGGATCATTGCCTTGCGATCCGTCACGCCTCACCTCCTGCTAGGCAATACTACCCTGTACGCACGGCGGTGTGAGGCTGGTCTCTTCGCTTGTCAGCGCCGGTTGCTTCATCAGCACGAGCAGGGCAAGTGCCGCGAAGCCGGCGGCTGCGCCGATGAAGAGCGCTGTCGGGGAGAACCGTATGATGACGCCCGCTACCGCCTGTGACACCGGCATGAGGCCGACCATCGCAAGCATGATGAGCGACATCACGCGGCCCAGAAACTCGGGCGCGGTCATGCGCTGGAGAGAAGTCATGAACACGATCGACGCATAGCCGTTGGCAAGTCCCGCAAGCGCCATCGCCCCGGCAATGACCCACGTGGTGTTCACGAAGGCAAGGATCCCCACGCTGATCCCGAACGCCACCATGAGCACGAAGACGAGCCTGGCGAAATGCTTGTCGTCCAGCCGGGGGAGCATGGCCACGCACAGCATGCCGACCAGCGAGCCCAGACCGGACGCGCCAAGGATCATCCCCAGCGCCGCGGCGCCACCCGGCAGTCGATCCTGGGCGATCACCGGGAGCCCCACGAACATCGGACCCGCGATGAGGAAGTTGGCGGCCGCGAGGACGAACACCACCCAGCGGATCGTGTCGCTGTTCCAGGCATAGCGCAGCCCGGAGATGACGTCGGCCAGCGGGTGCGAGCTGCGATCAGCGTTGAGGGCGGGCAGCTTGCGCACATACATCAGACACAACGCCGAGAGAAGGAAGGAGAGAGCGTCTACCACGAGCGCCGCTCCGATTCCCGTGACCGAGGCGGTCTGCTCGGCGCCTGTCCCTGCGTTCACGCCGAACGCCGCGATCACCACACCTGCCACCATCGGACCGAGAAAGCCCGCGAGCTGGTTGCTGCCCATCATGAGTGAGTTGCCGGCCTCGAGCTGGCTGTCCTCAAGGAGACGCGGGAGGGTGGCCTCGGCAGCGGGCATGAAGAACCCGCTCACGATGCCGAATAGCGCGGCAAGCACGTAGACCATCCACATCTGTGCCGCTCCGGTGAGGATCGCCGCTGCCAGGCCGGCGGTGACCAGGAAGCGCAGCATGTCAGAGACGAGCATGATGGTGCGGGGAGAGTGCCGGTCGGCCCAGGCGCCGCCAACGAGCATGAGGAGCGCGCGAGGCACCCCTGCGACGGCAAGCACAAGACCAAGCTGCAGCGGATCATGTGTGAGCGTGAGCACGAGCCACGGCAGGGCTATGAGGTGGAACTGGTCACCGATATGGCTGACAGCCTGTCCCACGAACAGCCGCCTGTAGTCGCGTGTCTTCAGTACGGAAAGCATGAGGCCCCTCCATTGACGTACACTGTACGATTCCTACATGCGGAACAATATCGTACGGTGTACGGTGGTGTCAAGGGGCCGATACGATCCATTCTCGGCAGCTAGTGACCGAGTGAGTCGTCAACCCTCGCGATGATGGCTTCGACCGCGAAATCGATGACCTCGTCGTACCCGCGCAGCACCTGTCCGGTCTCGATGACCTGATGGATAGAGGGGAAGCGGTCAGCAGGGAGCGCGAGCAGATCGTTCATCTGTTCATCTTCCGAGTACGGCGTGCGGCTCTGTGCTCCCCAGGCCAGCGCGAGGCCGCTTGTGAAGAACCCGACTGCGTTCACGGCGACGAGCGCGTCATGCAGCGAAGCACCTGCCCCAGCCATCAAGGCAAGGCTGTGCTCGAGGATCATGAGCGCGCCCGGCGTCTTCCAGGGCCGCTCGGCGATCAAAGGGAGCGCGTTGGGGTGCGCAAGCAGAGCCTGCAAGTACGCGCGCATAAGCTGTCGTACCTGGTCTTGCCACGGGAGCGAGGCATCGGTCGTGATGTCCACCTGGGAGACGACCGCCTCAACGACGCCGTCGAGCAGCGCTTCTTTGTTGGGGAGGTGACGGTATGCAGCCATGGGGTCCACGCCGAGTTCCGCACCCAGCTTCCGCATCGATAGCCCCTCCACTCCGTCGCGGTCCACTATCGCCAGCGCGACGGCGATCAGGCGCTCCCGGGTCAGTCGGGCTCGTGCGTTCATGTGCGGCTCCATGGGTAGTCGTTGAATTGCCTGCTTGACAAGTCTACGGTGTAGATATTACCTTGTCTACGGCGTAGACATCAAACCCGGTGGATCCGGGAGAACGAAAGCAGGCGAGACAGATGGTAGACCCGGTTCGTGATCACTTCGGAGAGTGGTGGGCAGTGGCAGCATGGATCGTGCTGTTCGGCGTGTTCATGCTCTTCACCCCGTTCTACAAGAAGAGCGGGCTCAAGCCCAACGGTGCTTTCATGGCGTTCGTGGTGGCGCTGGCGCTAGAGATGTTCGGCATACCGCTTTCGATGTACGCGCTCTCGGCGGTGCTCGGTCGCTACATGCCCGACGGCATCTTGTGGGGTCACACGCTGAATGCGTATGTGGGCTTGCTTGGCACCAACATCGCGTTCTTCTGCTACCTGGTCGGCGGCGGTCTCATCATCGCCGGATGGCGACAGATCTATCGCGACTACTGGAGCAAGGAACGCGGCGAGGGCAAGCTCGTGACCGGTGGCATCTACCGCTTCATCCGCCACCCCCAGTACACGGGGTTCGCTCTCATCACCACCGGGATGCTTGCCGAGTGGGCCACGCTTCCCACGCTTGTGATGTGGCCGATCCTCGGCGTCATCTACTACCGCCTTGCGCGGCGCGAGGAAGCCGACATGCGCGGTGAGTTCGGGACGGCGTACGACGAGTACACCCAGGCGACGGGGATGTTCCTGCCCACCAAGGTGTTCTCGAAGGCGGCCCGTCGTTTCCGTGCCGAGACGCCCGCGGCTGTTCCCGCTGCCCGGGTGCGCTGATGGTCGCGGCTCCGACACCGCTGAGTCCGTTGAGCCGGATCGCCGAGGCACTTCTCGGCGACCGGCTGGGCGCGGGAGTCTACCGTGATTGGGTAGCCCTGCTCGGGTTGCGGGGTGACGAGCGTGTTCTAGAAGTCGGATGCGGGGCGGGTGCGTGCGCACGGCATCTGGCGGCTGCGGTTCCGGATGGTCGGCTCACGTGTCTTGAGATCGACGGTCGGTGGCTTGAGATCGCGCGACGCCGCCTGCGACGGTTTGGTGAGCGCATCGAGTTGGTGGAGGCGGACGCATCGCTGTGGAGCAGACCGGGCTCGTTCGACGTAATCGTCATCCACTTCATGCTTCACGATGTCCCGCTTGCCTCCAGGGACGCGGTCGCACGCTTGAGTGCGCGGTCGCTTCTTCCCGGAGGCAGGCTCTGTATGAGGGAGCCGGTGGGCCATGGTGTCTCAGAGACAGAGTTGCTGGCGCCGCTTTCGCGTGCCGGACTTACTCTGGAACGCATGACTCATGAACGTGTGCCACTGATGGGCCCCACGGTGTCCGGTATATGGCGGACAGCGTCTACTGCGTGAGCAGCTTCTTGCGCGCTAGTCGCCGGTTTCGTCGATGATGGGCGAGTCGGGGCCGTTGGCCTTCACAGACTCGATCCCGTGCTCCATCGCGGAGGCTGACGAGTACATCTGGCTCTGCCCGATGATCTGCGTGTTGGCGGCCTTGAGCACGAAGTACGGGCGACCGTCCTTGGCTTCTCGGCGGTCGTAACGCTCATCCAGCGCAGAGTTCACGCGTACCGACTCGATACCATGCTTGGCCGCCTCTTTGGACGAGTACGCTTCGCTGCTGAGGATCGTCTGCCCGTTGCCGGCCTTGAGGTTGAAGCGGAAGTGTTCCTTGGCGGCGCCTGTCAGTACGTATGCGGGATACATCGTGCCTCCTTGTCATCGGTGCCCGTGTTCATTACATACCCCTGCCCCTATGCTCTTATCGTCCCGAACACCTCGAAGACGAACAGCAGGTAGTAGATCGAGACCCCTGTCATGATCGCGCCGGCGACAAGATCGATCTGGCGTTGGTAGCGGATGAGGCCGTCGATGATGACCCGGCTGCCGGCGCGGGTGATGAGCGAAAGCACCAGTAGCGGAGTGGCGATGCCCAGCCCGAACGCAAGGAAGTTGGCCATGTTGGCGGTGAAGTCGCCAACCGTTGCGGCGCGGGTGAAGAAGAACGCGATCAGCGCGGGGTTGCAGGGTATGACGATCGCACCGAACATGAAGCCGTAGATCACAGAGCCCAGGACGGGGTTCTTGGGCAGTATCGGCCGGACTTTGCGCTTGGGTGTCTTCCCCAGCATCAGGAAGATGCCGGCGATGGCCAGTATGCCGAAGGCCACCGGAGACACGACCTCGATGACGTCTGATAGCGAGCGCTGCAGCAGGGTCGTGAAGATCAACCCCAGGGCGACCATGAACAGCAGCACGCCCGCGGCAACCGCCACGCCTAGCCACGCCAGCGTCCGCGGGTCGTCGCGTTCACGTCCGGCGGTTCTGGCCAGACGTGAGAGATACGCGGGGTAGAGCGGGATCACGCAGGGCGCGGTCAACGGCGTGAGGAGTCCCAGGACATAAGTGGTCGCGAGAAAACCCAGGTCCACCTCACTCACCCGCTGCGTCTGCGATCGCCGAGAGGATCTCCTCGGCGGATTTCTTGCCGTCCTTCATCAGGTAGGCGTCGGTCTGGTCGGCGTTGATGACGATGAAAGGCGCGCTAGGCGGATTGATGATCGAGGGACCGAACTCCGCTACCAGCGTGTCGGTGAACTCCTTCGGCGATATCGACCATCGGGAACCGGGGATGCTTGCGTGCTCCTCGGCCCTGGCGACCACCTGCTCGATCGACTCGTTGGGATCGACGTCGATGGACACGACGATCACTTCCGGGTCACCGTCGGACAAGATCTCATCCAGCAAGACCTGCTGGGAGCGACAGACGCTTCACCAGACGGCGAACGAGTGAAGAAGCACAGGCGTGCCCTTGAAGTCCGAGAGGCTGTACATCTCGCCGGTGACCACGTCGGTAAGCTCCGTATCCAGCCAGGCGACCGTTTCAGAAGGCGTTGCCGGCGCACCGGTATCCGGGACGTCCGTCGACGGATCATCAACCGTGGTGGTGCCGTCGCTGGTGCAGGCGACGAGCGCTATCAGACACAGCAAGACGACCGCTATGAGCGTGGACCTGAGGTACCGCATCGTGCTTCCTCCCGCCGGGCCGGAGCCGTATTCAAGACGTACCCATCAGGGGCGTGCATTATGCGAAGGAGCGCGGCGGCGGGCAGCTTATCCAGGGTGAATGCAAGCACTTACTTGACTTCCGGGCGTCCGCATATACAATGCAAGTATGTACTTGCAGACATCACCGATAGGAGCACGTGTGAGTGAGGTTCGAGATACAGGGGATCGCATCCTGATGGCGGCTCGTGAGCTGTTTGCGAACCGCGGGTATGCGGGCACGACGACCCGCGCGATCGCCGAAGCGGCAGACGTCAACGAGGTCACGGTATTCCGTCGCTTTGAGAACAAGCAGGGCGTCTTGCGTGCCCTGGGCAAACAGATGGCGCAGCGTCAGGCGGGTCATGCCGCAGCTGCCGGTCCGGACTCTGAGAGCGTGCGCGACACGCTGCTGCGTCTGGCTCGCATGGAGATAGCCGGCGCGCTGGAGGATGGCGGCTTTGCGATCCGCCTTGCATTCGATGCCAAGTCCGTCCCCGAGGTTGCCGCTGTGCTGGGTGAAGGCATCCCCGGCAATCTCACCGGCCTGGCCGAGTACATGGCCGAGCAGCAGGCGACAGGCGAGCTCCGCAATGACATAGACCCTTCAGTGATGGCCGAGGCGTTTTTCGGTCTCACCTCCAGCTATGTGATGTATCGAATGGTGATGGGAGTGGCGGAGCTTCCCGCCGATATCGAGACGGATCAAGGGATCGAGCAGCTATTCGACATCTTCTGGTCGGGGGCTGCCGCACAGGAGGGAGAGAAGGCATGAGTTCGATACTGGTCGTGTACGGAACCAAGACCGGCTGCACGACGTCCATCGCCGAGCACATCGGCGCGACGCTGGTGGATGCCGGCTGGGTGGTGGATGTGACAGCCGCCGAGGAGAAGCCGGATCCCTCGGCATACGACGCGGTCATCGTGGGCAGCGGGGTTCGCGCGGGGAGCTGGCACGGTCCGGTCAAGAACTGGGTCACTGCCAATGCGTCGACGCTGAAGGGCATGCCCACGGCGTTCTTCACCACTGGCCTCACGATAGCGCGTGGTCCCGAATCGGCCGATGAGGTTCGTGCTTACACAGACCCGCTGGTGGAGGCGACGGGGGTCCAGCCGGTGGACATCGGTCTGTTCCCCGGGATGAACGACCTCAAGAAGTTCTCGCTTCCTGAGCGCCTGATCATGAAGGCGATGAAGGCCCCGGAGGGCGATTTCCGCGATATGGACGCCGTCGCCGATTGGACCCGCGAGGTGGTCGGGAAGCTGGGAGCGAAGTGAACGCGAACACTTATCGTGGCGTAGCCGTGCTGTGTGTGGCGGTCGCGCTGCTGGCCGGCGTCGCTGCAGCGATCGGCGTGTTCGGACGAGGCAGCGGTGAGACCGTCTCGGCGGTTAGCATACGTGGCGAGCGCTTCGAGTATGTGACCGATGGCGTGTACGCCTACAACGCCGAGCGGATCGTCGCTGAAGGCGTGGGGTGGGATATCGTCACCCTGTTCCTCGCGGTGCCCGCGCTGCTCCTGACGACACGGGGAGTGGCTCGCGCCTCGATGCGCGCCAGGTTGATAGCGGTCGGTTTGCTGGGCTACGTGTTCTACCAGTACTTCATGTACGCGATGTACTGGGCACTCGGCCCTTTGTTCCCGCTGTTCATCGTGCTGTTCGTGGCGGCTGCAGCGGCGATCGTGTGGATCGTGAGCACGATCGATGTCGCAGATCTGCCCCGGCGGCTCAGCGGCCGCTTCCCACGCATGGGGATGGCTGGGTTCAGCCTGGCAGTAGGCATCATGTTGGTGGGCATGTGGACCCAGCGTATCGCTCTGGCGCTGTCCGGACAGATAGACGGCAACCTGCTGGGCAGCACGACGCTCACCGTGCAGGCGATGGACCTTGGCATCGTCGTGCCTATCGCTATCCTCACTGCCGTCTTGCTGTGGCGGAGCAAGCCGTGGGGCTATCTGCTCGCCTCGGCGCTTGCCGTCAAAGGCGTGACCATGGCCGCCGCGATATGCGCGATGCTTCTGGTGGCCGCCCGCACCGAGGGGACCCTTGAGGTGGGTGGTTTCGCGATGTTCGGTGTGATCGCCCTTGCCGCGGGTGCGTTGGCGTGGAAGATGTTCGGCAGCGTGGATGCTGCAGTCCCCGCATAGCCTCTAGGCGGACGGCCGGTCACCGGCCGCCTCTGTCACGATCTCAGCGATTCGCCTCGCCCTTGTGGCGGGGCGTTTCGCCGTGGCGATCCAGTACAGCAGCTGTTTGCGGCGTGACACACTCAACGCCGAGAAGCCATCTTCCGCACCGGGTTGGCGGGCAAGCGCTGCGAGGAGGTCGTCGGGGATGACGAGTGCATCGATGTCATCAAGCAACGTCCAGGAGCCATCGGACTTCGCGCGCTCGACCGCAGAGAGCCCAGCCGCGGTCATACGGCCTTGTGCGATCATCCGGGTCACCCGTGCTTTGTTGCTCGCCGCCCAGATGCTGCCGGGCTTACGGGGGGTCATGACAACGGTGTAGCGTTCGCTGTCCAGGCGCTGCGTCTTGCTGTCTATCCAGCCAAAGCAGACCGCTTCTTCTACGGCGTTCTCGTAGAACAGAGCGGTGGCGTCTGTGCCCTTCTTGCCGATGGCAAGACGCACCCCGTCCGAGCTTGCGTGATTCGCCGAGAGCCACGCTCTCCACTCAGCCCCGCTGCCGACTTCCAGCAGAAGCGGTCCCTCGTCCGGCCTGGCCATATCGTCCTCCCGCAGAGTCGCTCTCGCGCGCGCTGTCACAGGATTCTACCCGCCCGGCCATGCGCAGCGGTGTCTTGCGGTATGCGGTCAGCTCCGTCGGGGAGATTCAAGGTGTCTGTTGTGTGACGGGCGGCAACAGGGGGGTGTCGCCTTCAGCTGCTGAGCACGGTTGGTGTGCAGACTGTCTCTACACGGTATCTCTCGGAAGGACGAACGATGCTCTCATGGTTGGCTGACACCACACCGATCGTCGCCAGCGCCATAACCACGGCATCCGCCACAGCATCGGCGGCGGCTTCGTCGTCCGCGGAGCCCACGAGCATCGCGAGCATCATCACCACCGTCGTGCCCAACATCATCGCCAGTGCGCTCCCGTCCGAGATCACCACCACGGTGCCGGTCGAGGCAAGCGTGGTGAGGGTGCCGCTGCTCTACGAGCTGACTGCCGCGTTCGTGGGCGGACTCTCGGGAGCCACGCATGCCGATGAGCGCCGCATGGACATCTCCGGCATCGCGGTACTGGCCATCGTCAACGCGCTTGGCGGCGGCATCTTGCGTGACGTGCTGCTGCAAGATCACGGCATAGCGGCATTCACGAACTGGCGCCTTCTGGCCGTAGCGTTGACCGCCGCCGTGTTCGGTTTCTTCTTCTCGTCGCTCTACAGCCGGATGAAGCGTCCGTTCCTGTATCTGGACGCGCTCTCGCTGGGGCTGTTCGCGGTCGTCGGTGCCGACAAGGCGCTGAGCGCCGGCCTGAACGTGGTGCCTGCGGTGCTGCTCGGCGTTGTCACAAGCGTGGGCGGTGGCATGATCCGCGACGTCTTGTGCAACGAGACTCCGCAGATCATGCGGCCCGGTACTCTTTCGGCATCCGCGGCAGTGCTGGGCTCTTCGCTCTACGTCTTCTTGGTGACGTGGGGTAACATCGTGAAGCCGGTCGCGTTGGTGTTTGCCGCCACAGTGACGCTTGCAGTGCGTATCATCGCAGTGAAGCGGGGATGGCAGACGCCGATGCCCGTGCACCTGGACACCACTTCAGGCAGACCGTGGCGGTTCGTCCGCCGCGAGAACGGCCCGGAGCAGCGTCCCGGTTCGGACGGCCAAGACGAACGATCGGATCCAATGTGATAGTCACAACGCAGTTCCGCCCCTCGCGTGACGGCTTCGCCTTCGCAAACACCTGGAAAGACGTCTTGTTCGGAGCGGTGCCTGTGCGAGGGCGGTGCGGCGGGATGGCATTCGCTGCGCGTGACTACCACGACGTGGGGGAGTCCATTCCTACGGAGCGCGCGCTCCCGGCGCACGACTCGGCACTCGCGCGTCTGATCTGGCGCCGACAGCTGGCCAGCGTGTTCGCTGGCATGGGCTACAACCTGTGGCGATTCACCCAGATGACGTACCGTCCCGCAGCCGGCCGACGCGGAGTCAGCGCGCTGACCCGTCGTGAGATCGGGCGGGTGCTTGATTCGCTTGCCGGCGGCCGCCCGGTACCGCTCGGCCTCATCAACGCATTCGACCTCAAGCATCTGGGCCGCAACCACCAGGTGCTGGCCTATGCCGCCGAACTCACGCCCACGCACGCGCTGATCCGCATCTATGACCCGAACTTCCCGTTGCGCGATGACGTCGTTCTGGAGATCGAGCGCGAAGGCACCGGGCCTGTGATAGAGAAGGTAGGCGAGCGACGCATCGTGTGGCGTGGCATGTTCGCCGAGAAGTACTCGCCGATCCCGCGTGCGCAAACCGGTGCCACAACGCTTGAGGAGCACGCGCCCGGTGACGGGGCGGTGCTCCTCGTGAGTGCGTTGGCTATCGTGGTCGCTCTCGGTACCCTGCGCTGGGTGTTCGGTCGTCGTCGCTACTGAACGATGATCGCCTGCGCGGTCGTCACGCCGTCGGTCTCCGACTCGGAGAACAGAAGCACTTGCGACCCTGCAGCGATGTCAGTCGCGCCTTCGGCGTATCCCATCACAGTCGTGTCGTCGTAGTAGACCGTCTGTGAACCGCCACTCTCGAGTGCCAGGGTTATCGTGTCGCTAGCCACTTCGATGACTTCGCCTTCCAGCAGGCCTCCACGTGAAGCACCACCCGCGCCTCCACCGCCCGGCATCGCGCTGGTGTCAACGCCCTGCTCTTCAAGGAAGGCGGCACGCTCCTCCTCGGTCATTTCCTGGAGCGAGGCACGTTCCTCCTCGGTCATGTCTGTCATGGGGGCATTTGCACCTCGGGCGCCTGCAGCGGCGTCGCCGGGGCCGGACGCGGTCGAGCTTGAGTACAGTGTGCCGCCCCAAAACGCTCCAGCTACCAGCACGACTATCGCTACGATCAGGACTATCTTCTTCATGGTCTGCTCCTTGTCTCTCTACTGATATCTTTAGGGCTGCGTCGGGGGTGTGCTTGGCGGGCTATCCGGCCTTTCGCCAGCACCGCCCTGAGGCAGCGCGGTGATGTCGATCCCTTGCTCTTCCAGGAAGGCGGCGCGCTCTTCTTCGGTCATGTCCGCCATCGCGGCGCGTTCCTCCTCCGTGAGGTCCGCCAGGGGGTCATCCGCACCTTGGGCTCCGGTAGGCGAGCTTTCAGGTGCGTCTGCGGGGGCTTCGCTAGAGGCGCTTGCTGGAGTCCCTGCAGGGGCACTTTCCGCCTCAGGCGAGAGCGACTTCTGGTACAGCATGCCTCCCCAGAACGCTCCGGCTACCAGCACGACTATCGCTACGAGCAGCACTATCCTCTTCATGACTTGCCTCCTTGTCCCGGCTACTGGTATCTCAGGGCTTCGATCGGACTGAGCTTGGCGGCGCGTCGTGCCGGGTAGTACCCGAAGACCACGCCGATGAAGGCACATACTCCTGCGGCCAGACCCACTGCATCCGGCGTGAGCACTGCGTCGATTCCAAGCATCCCTCCGCCGATGAACGCGATGACCCATCCGAGGGTGATGCCGATGATGCCGCCGATGAACGTAAGCACCACTGACTCGGCCAGGAACTGCAGGGAGATGACGTTGTCATCCGCTCCGATGGCCTTTCGAAGGCCGATCTCCCGGGTGCGTTCGGTCACGGTGGTGAGCATCATGTTCATGATGCCGATGCCGCCTACGAGCAATGAGATGCTTGCGATGGCTGCAAGCAGCGCAGTGAAGGTGTCTATGACCGTTGACACGGTGTCTAGCATGTCGGCCATGTTCTGGATCTGGAAGTCCGCATAGTCAGGGTCCGATATGCCATGCAGCGAGAGCAGGGTCTGCTCAACTGACTCCTCGGCCTCGGTCATGAACTCCTCATCGGTCACGGTGACCGTGATGCTTGAAAGGTACTCGCTGCCGGACATGTACCGCTGCAGCGTGGAGAGCGGGATCAGGGCTGCCGAGTCGACACTGGTCGTCCCGGAAGTGCCCTTTTCTTCAAGCACGCCCACGACGGTGAGCAGGAGGTTCCCGGAGCGTACGAACTCTCCGACAGGATCGACCTCCGTGCCGAACAGGTCCTCAGCGAGTGTCGCGCCCAAGACGACCACTTGAGCGTATGCTGAGTCGTCGCGGTCAGTGATGAATCCGCCGGTCGTGACCGTAAGACCGTTCACGGTGGAGTACGAGGACGTCACACCGATGACCTGTGCATTCGCGTTCGTGTCGTTAGCCACCAACTGCGAGTTCGATTGCGATGAGGGCGCCACGCCCGTGATCAGCGACAGCTCGGCGAGCGCTTCCGCGTCATCGCGCGTCAGCGACTCGACGGCACTTGCCGCCATTCGCGCTCCGGCACCGCTGCTTGACGATGATGGTGAGATCGTCAGGAGGTTCGAGCCGGCAGATTCGATAGATGACTCGATGGAGGCCTGACTGCCCGCACCAAGCGCCAGCATGGCGATGACCGAGGCGATACCGACGACGATTCCCAGGATGGTAAGTCCGCTTCGCACCTTGTTGGAGGTCAGCGAATGGATGGTCTCGGACAAGAGGTCAGCGATACGCATCACGCATCACCGCCCTTCTCGGGATCGACATCGCCGTACTGCACGATGTGCGCGTTCGCCTGGACGGCGTCTTCGCTGATCAGGCCGTCTTGGATGCGGATCACGCGCTTCGCGCGGGCCGCGATATCCGGCTCATGGGTGATGAGCACGATCGTGCGTCCTTCGTCGTTGAGCCGAGCGAAGAGCTCCATCACCGAGTCGCCCGTGGCGGTATCGAGATTGCCGGTGGGTTCGTCGGCAAGGATGAGCGACGGGTTGTTCACAAGCGAGCGGGCGATAGCCACGCGCTGCATCTGACCACCTGAGAGCTCGTTGGAGCGGTGGGTCCACAGCGTCTCGTCCAGCTGGACCGCCCGGAGCGCTTCGGCCGCTCTGTCGTGGCGTTCATCCGGGTCGACTTGCGTGTAGAGCATCGGCATCACGACGTTGCGCATGACCGTTGCCCTGGGCAGCAGGTTGAACGCCTGGAAGACGAAGCCCACAGTCGAGCGTCGGACCTCGGCGAGTTCGTGCAGGTCCATCTGCGCGACATCCCGTCCCGCCAGGCGGTAGACGCCCGTCGTGGGTATGTCGAGGCAACCGAGGATGTGCATGAGCGTGGACTTGCCGGAACCCGAGGGTCCCATGATGGCCGCGAACTCGCCCTCTTCGATGGTGAAGGACACGCCACGCAGCGCGTGGGTCTTTGCGCCCGCGCCCTCGTAGATCTTCTCGAGGTCGACAGCTTCTATGACAGGGGAGCTCATGGCCGACCGCCGCCGCCGCCGCTCATTCCGGGAAGCATGAAGCCGCCGCTTGATTCTTCATCCGTCTCGGAGGTGCCATCGAGCGTCTGTGTGACCACTTCGTCGCCTTCGGAAAGGCCGGAAAGGATCTGCGTCTGGGTAGCGCTCATGAGGCCGACCTCAACGGTGACCTTCTGCGGTACTCCCGAGGCGTCCAGTACCTGGACGTAGTAGCCGCCGTCTCCGTCGGACTGCACCGACGCGTTGGGTACGAGCAGTGCGTCTTTGGCAACCTCTGTGACAATGGTCGCGGCCGCCGACATGGAGGACCGAAGCGAGTCATCGATGACATCGAGCGCGATGTACACATCGAAGGTGACCACGCCCTGGGTGTTCACGCCCTCATCGGAGATCTCGTACACCTTGCCGGTTGAGGTCAGGTCGGGAAGTGCGTCGAACTCGATGTCCGCTCGCTGCCCAATCGCGAGTGCGGGCAGATCGACCTCGTTCACCGTGAGCTTCAGGAGAAGCGCATCACCGTCAGTGATCGTGACGGGTGCCGAAGACGTGCTTGTGGTGCCGCTGTCCGTGGACTGCGTCCCGCCACTTGATGCAGTCACCGAGTCGCCCACTTCGATATCAAGGGAGTACACGATGCCGGAGCAAGGTGAGGTCACAGCGAGTTCGCCCTCGGCGGACTTGGCGTCCTCGTACTCCTCGTACGCGCTGGTGCGCGACGCCTTGGCGGCGGTGAGGCCGATCTCGGCTGATTCGAGGCTCTTCTCGGCGATGGTGACATCATCGTCTGTCGCTGTCGGGGTGGACAGCTCGCTGCGCTCAGTGACGTCTTCAAGTTCGGTCTCTGCGCGCAACACGCTTGCCTCGGCATTCAGGACGCTTTGCTTCGCCTGCAGATATGCCGAGTAGGCTTTGGATGTGGCCGCCTCGGCGTCGGTTGCGTCGAGCGTGAACAGGACGGTGCCTGTGCTCACCTCGGAACCCTCTTCTACCTTGATCGCGGCCACGGTTCCCGCGCTGTCGGACCAGACTTCTGTAGTGCCTCCGGACTCTAGGTTACCGGTACCGGAAACGGTCACGGAGATCGTTCCGGTAGTTGCAGCTTCTGTCGTGTACGTGACGACGGTTTCTTCGCCGTTGGCGCTTTGCGTCACCATGTACACGGTTCCGGCTGCGGCCACCAGGACCGCGGCAGCGATCCAACCGCGATAGCGCCGAAGTCTCTTGGATAGGGCCATGCTTCACCTCCACAGGAAATGGGTCTTCCACTCCAAGGTAGGTGAGCGGCCGCGTTGGTTCGTCGGGCTGAAGGAGTGATTCCGCGTACTACCACAGGAGTACGGGCTGTGGAGATGGTGTGGAGAGGTTAGTCGCTGGACTGGCCGGGTGTGACAAGCCCGGACTCGTAGGCCATGACCACGAGCTGCGCGCGGTCTCGCGCGTTCAGCTTCATCATCACACGGGAGACGTGCGTCTTCGATGTTGCGGGGCTGATGAACAGCCGCTCAGCGATCTCGTCATTGGACAGGCCCGCCGAGACGAGCGTGAGAACCTCGTGCTCCCTCTCGGTCAGGGATGCGAGTTCTCTGGGGCGCGCACGACGGACCTCGGGGCGCGCGGCGAACTCGGCTATAAGACGCCTGGTGACGCTTGGAGACAGGAGCGCGTCACCGTCGGCAACAACACGCACTCCCTCAACGAGCTGCTTGGGGTCTGTGTCTTTGAGCAAGAACCCGCTGGCGCCCACACGCAGCGCTTCGTAGACGTACTCATCGGCATCGAACGTGGTGAGCATCAGCACGCGCGGAGCGGATCCGGTCCGCTCGGCGATTATGCGGCGGGTGGCCTCAAGACCATCCATCTCCGGCATGCGGATGTCCATCAAGATGACGTCGGGCTGCAGCTGCGCAGACAGGCTCACGGCCTGCTCGCCGTCTTCGGCCTCGCCGATCACATCGATGTCAGACGCCGCCTCCAGCAGCACGCGGAAGCCTGCGCGCACAAGGGCCTGGTCGTCTGCGATGAGGACGCGGATGCTCATGACGCGCTCCTTGTCAGCGGGATGGTCACGCTCAGGCGCACGCCGGTGTTCTCGGCGGGCAGAAGCTCGAAGCTCCCACCAAGCGCATCCACACGCTCACGCATACCCTGGATGCCATGGCCGACGGTCGTGTCGGCCGTCGCGAGGTCTATGCCTTTGCCGTCGTCGGTGATCTCAATAGCAAGATCACGTGCGCCTGCGCTGATCGTGACCTGCACGTGGCTGGCTTGAGCATGACGCACGATGTTGGTGAGCGCCTCTTGCACGATCCTGTACGCCGAGACACCCGCGTACGCCGG
>JBFHJN010000058.1:0-15569 GCA_041595875.1 Coriobacteriia bacterium | reverse complement strand
GCACCTGCCCGAGGGCACCGAGATGGTCATGCCTGGCGACAACGTCGAGATCCGTGGTGAGCTCATCAACCCGATCGCGATGGAAGACGGTCTGCGCTTCGCTATCCGCGAAGGTGGCCGTACCGTTGGCTCGGGCCGTGTCACGAAGATCTTGAAGTAAGCGCGGTTACCGTTAAACCGACGGGGCCTGGCCTTGTGCCAGGCCCCGTTTTCGCCGCTTGTCATGCACGTCGCGGTTTGACAGTGCTTGAAAGCGGGTGTTAGATTACGACACCGTGCGACCGACTCTCGGACGCATAGAGCCGAGAGACACAATGTCGCCGAGGAGGATCGATGAGAACGCTGGTCACGTTGGCGTGCACCGAGTGCAAACGCCGCAACTACACCACCAAGAAGAACAAGCAGAACAACCCGGAACGCATCGAGTTCAAGAAGTACTGCAAGTGGTGCCAGACGCATACGCTCCACAAGGAGACGCGCTAACCGGCATCCTGCGCACTCGCGTAGGCCAGTAGCTCCAATGGTAGAGCGCCGGTCTCCAAAACCGGATGTTGGGGGTTCGAGTCCCTCCTGGCCTGCCACTGAATGATCGGTCGCCTTGAGCGACTGCAGATACGATGCCCGACATCTGGGCAGAGAAGGATGGATGAACGATGGCACAGGCGAGCAAAGCGTCGCGACCGAACGTGTTCGCACGTTTCGGCATGTACGTTCGCGATGTCAAGGCTGAGATGAAGCGAGTCGTCTGGCCGAACCGCGCCGAGGTCCTCAACTCCTCCGTGGTCGTCGTCATGACGCTGGCGTTCTTCATCGTGTTCACCTTCGCGATCGACAGCCTGTCATCCTGGCTGTTCCTCGATCTGCTCGCCGGGATCGGGCGGTAGATATGGCGAAGAAGTGGTACGTCATCCACACCTACTCGGGGTACGAGAACAAGGTGAAGACCAACCTGATGCACCGTATCGACTCTATGGGCATGCAGGATAAGATCTTCGATGTGTTCATCCCGAAGGAGACCGTGACCGACCTCAAGACCGGTGGCCGCAAGGTGACTACCGAGAAGAAGGTCTTCCCCGGGTACATCCTGGTGCAGATGGAGTTGGACGACGACTCCTGGTACGTCGTGCGCAACACGCCCGGCGTGACCGGCTTCGTCGGTTCCCAGGCCAAGCCCGTAGCCCTGTCTCGTGATGAGTTCAATCGCATCGCGAGCCGTATGGAGGCGGGCGCCAAGCCCAAGACGTCGACCGACTTCACCGAGGGCATGGCCGTCAAGGTCACTCATGGTCCCCTGGCGGAGTTCGACGGCATCATCGCCGAGGTCAATCCCGACCAGGGCAAGATCAAGGTCATGGTCTCGATCTTCGGCCGAGAGACCCCCGTCGAACTCGGATTCGATCAGGTCGCCAAGCTTTAGAAAGCACTACGGGTACATGTCCGCCGGGTCAGAACACCCGGACGCTTCTCGGGCAGGCCCGCTTTGGATAGATCGTAGGAACCACGGGCGCCGCCGGTGCCTTCGTTTCAGAAGGACGTGAACAGACAGATGGCCAAGAAGGTAGTGGGCTTCATCAAGCTCCAGATTCCTGGTGGTCAGGCCAACCCGGCCCCTCCAGTGGGTCCGGCGCTCGGTCAGCACCAGGTCAACATCATGCAGTTCTGCCAGGCGTTCAACGCTGCCACGCAGGACAAGATGGGGACTATCATCCCTGTAGAGATCACCGTCTACGAGGATCGCTCCATCGACTTCATCACCAAGACGCCGCCGGCCGCTGTCTTGCTGAAGCAGGCCGCCGGTATCCAGTCGGGTTCCGGCACTCCTAACCGCACCAAGGTCGCGTCTGTGACGCGTCAGCAGGTGCGCGAGATCGCCGAGCTCAAGATGCCGGACCTCAATGCCAACGACATCGAGGCGGCAATGAGCATCATCGAGGGAACCGCCCGTTCCATGGGCGTCGCCGTCGAGGGTTAGTGACTTTCCTCCGGTTGTTGCCGGAGGTCGACGTGGGAGGGCACTCGCGGCCCGTTGACCACAAGGAGGAGCTATGAAGCGAGGTAAGAAGTACACCGCAGGTGCGGCTGCCATCGAGGCGGGCACGTTCTACGCGCCGCTGGCTGCCGTGCGTCTGGCCAAAGAGGTCGCGCCTGCGCGCTTCGACGAGACCGTCGAGGTGCATTTCCGACTGGGTATCGACACCCGTCAGGCTGAGCAGCAGGTCCGTGGCAGCGTCGTGCTTCCCCACGGAACCGGCAAGACCGTCCGCGTTGCAGTGTTCGCCCAGGGCGAGAAGGCCCGTGAGGCTGAAGCTGCTGGTGCGGACGTCGTCGGTGACGATGAGCTGATCGAGCGCATCCAGAAGGGCTTCCTGGACTTCGATGCAACGGTCGCCACTCCTGACATGATGAGCAAGGTCGGTCGTCTCGGTAAGATCTTGGGTACCCGTGGCCTGATGCCGAACCCCAAGCTGGGTACGGTGACCATGGACGTGGAGCGCGTCGTCAAGGAGCTCAAGGCCGGTAAGGTCGAGTACCGTGCGGACAAGTTCGGTATCGCACACGTCTCCATCGGCAAGAAGTCCTTCTCCGACCAGGCGCTCGTTGAGAACTACGGCGCAGTGCTTGATGAGATCTTGCGTGCGAAGCCGGCATCTTCAAAGGGCCGCTACGTCGTGTCGATCACCATGGCGACCACCATGGGTCCCGGAATCCCTGTTGACTCCACCAAGACCCGTGGACTGCTCGAGGAGTAATCCGTACTTGCTTTGCCGTTCACGTCGAGCGATAATGGCTCGCGCTAACGATTGAAAATCAACGCACGACCGCTGCCAATGACAGCAGGTGCCCGGTGTTTCCGGGTCTAAGGGGACCAGAGAGGTCCCGCCCGCCCAGGTGGACGCCAAGAGAACCTTCCGTGGCCTCCGCTTACTGGCGGAGGCCACGTCGTTTTCCGCGCGTCGGCGCGAGCGTCGCGGCCCACATCGCCCAACGAGGGTGAGCATGCGGGCCGTGCGAAGGAAAGGAGGGAACATATGCCAACAGAACAGAAGACAGCCATCGTTGCGGAGATCAAAGACCGCCTCGAGGCGAGCTCAGGGATCATCATGACCGACTACCGAGGTATGTCGGTCAAGGACATGCAGACGCTTCGCGGGGTACTGCGCGACATGGACGTCGACATGAAGATCTACAAGAACACGCTTACTCAGTTGGCCGTACGTGACCTGGGTATGCCGTCTATGGATGACATGCTCGTCGGTCCCACGGCTATGGTGTTCCTCACGGACGACCCGGTCGCTCCTGCGAAGGCGATCATGGACTTCGCGAAGGCGCACAAGGGCTTTGAGGTCAAGGGCGGCTACATCGAGCAGCACGTGGTTGACGCTGACAGCGTCAAAGCGATCGCCTCGCTGCCGAGTCGCGAAGAGCTCATCGCCAAGCTCATGGGTTCCATGCTAAATCCGCTTCGCGGGGTCATGGCCATGTTCAACGCCCCTGCCGGCGCGTTCACACGTGTCGTCAAGGCGGTCGCCGATCAGAAGGCTGCCGCATAACGGTTCCACAAGACAGGAATACGCTTCCCGCGCAGCTGCGTGAGGGAAGGGTTAACAAGACAAGGAGATATACAAGATGGCTGACATCAAGCGTGAGGATATTCTCGAGTGGGTAAAGAGCGCTCCGGCTCTCGAGCTTGCTGAGCTCGTCAAGGAGATGGAAGAGGTCTTCGGCGTGTCTGCTGCGGCTCCCGTCGCTGCTGCTGCCGCTCCGGCTGGCGATGCTGCTGTCGCCGAGGAGAAGGACAGCTTCGACGTCGTGCTGACCGGCGCTGGCGACAAGAAGATCCAGGTCATCAAGGTCGTCCGTGAGCTCACGAGCCTCGGACTCAAGGAAGCCAAGGACCTCGTGGACGGTGCCCCCAAGCCCGTTCTTGAGGGTGTCAACAAGGAGAAGGCCGAGGAGGCCAAGGGCAAGCTCGAGGATGCCGGCGCCTCGATCGAACTCAAGTAACACCGCTTTTCTTGAGGCTCGAACCAGAGTCGAATGGATATGGTCGGCGGTCCAAATGGACCCCCGACCAATCAGCCGCTATCGGAATCAGATGTCGTATTTGACCCCCGGTAGGGCCGTCGCTATACTGAGGGTTTGCGACTTCAGAACGCCGCCGCCGTGTCATAAGGAGGAATCACCTGGTGCGCCGTGAAGCAGGTTCCCCCGCTCCCGCTGGTATTCGCCAGCGCCGAACGTTCGCCAAGATCCCAGAGATACTAGAAGTACCGAATCTCATTGCAATCCAGACTGACAGTTTCAAGTGGTTCCTCGCCGAGGGCCTCCATGAGACGTTTCAGGACATATCGCCGATCGAGGACTTCACCGGCAATCTTGCCGTTGAGTTCGGCGGTCACGAGTTCGGTGACGCCAAATACTCTGTTGAGGAGTGCAAAGAGAAGGACATGTCCTTCCAGGCGCCTCTGTTCGTAGAGGTGCGCTTCATCAACAAAGAGACCGGTGAGATCAAGGAGCAGCAGGTCTTCATGGGCGATTTCCCGCTCATGAGCGATCGCGGCACCTTCGTCATCAACGGTACCGAGCGAGTTGTTGTTTCTCAGCTCGTTCGCTCTCCGGGTGTGTACTACTCGGAAGAGCGCGACAAGACAACGGACAAGCCGATCTTCACCACCAAGGTCATACCTGCGCGTGGTGCATGGCTCGAGCTTGAAACAGACAAGCGCGACATCGTGTCGGTGCGAATCGACCGCAAGCGCAAGCAGCCCGTGACGGTGCTGCTCAAGGCACTTGGTATCGCCGAGACCCGAGAAGAGATCCTCGAGCTCTTCGGTGACGCCGAGTGCATCAAGCGTACCCTCGAAAAGGACTTCACCGAGACCCGCGAAGAAGCATTGATCGAGATCTACAAGCGTCTTCGACCCGGCGAGCCGCCGACGGTCGATAGCGCGCGTTCGCTCATCGACGGTCTCTTCTTCAACCCCCAGCGCTATGACCTGGCCAAGGTCGGTCGCTACAAGCTGAACAAGAAGCTCGAAGTCGAGCTCCCCATCGATCAGGCCACGCTGACCAACGAGGACATCCTCGCCGCGGTCCAGTACCTGGTGAATCTGTGGGAGGGCACTGACGGCTACGATATCGACGACATCGACCACTTCGGCAACCGCCGTGTGCGTTCGGTCGGAGAGCTGATCCAGAACCAGTTCCGGATCGGTCTTGCCCGCATGGAGCGCGTTGTGCGTGAGCGCATGACCACTCAGGATGTCGAGCAGATCACTCCTCAGTCGCTTATCAACATCCGGCCCATCGTGGCTTCTATCAAAGAGTTCTTCGGCTCGAGCCAGCTGTCGCAGTTCATGGACCAGACCAACCCGTTGGGTGGTCTGACGCACAAGCGCCGTGTGTCCGCACTTGGCCCCGGCGGCCTTTCCCGCGAGCGAGCGGGCATGGAAGTCCGAGACGTACACCCGTCGCACTACGGACGCATGTGCCCCATCGAGACTCCTGAAGGCCCGAACATCGGCCTCATCGGCTCGCTCGCTACCTTTGCGCGGATCAACCCCTACGGCTTCATCGAGACGCCGTATCGCCGAGTGGTGAAGGGCAAGGTCACCGACGACATCGATTACCTCACGGCCGATCTGGAAGAGCGCACGGTCATCGCGCAGGCCAACGAGATCTTCGATCCCAAGACCGGCAAGTTCGATCGCGATCGAGTCCTGTGCCGGATGAAGGGTGGAGAGCCGGAGGAGGTCGAGCCGACGCGCGTCGAGTACATGGACGTCTCGCCACGGCAGATGGTCTCCGTCGCTACCGCGCTCATCCCGTTCCTCGAGCATGACGACGCGAACCGCGCACTCATGGGCTCCAACATGCAGCGTCAGGCTGTTCCGCTCCTGACTCCTTCGGCACCTCTCGTTGGTACCGGCATGGAGCACCGCGCGGCAGTCGACACCGGCGAGATCATCGTCGCCAGGAACGCGGGCGTCGTGACTCGCGTGGATGCGCGTTCTATCGAGATCTCGGGAGACGCGGGCACCGACAGCTACACGTTGCCCAAGTTCCAGCGCAGCAACCAGGGCACATGCATCAACCACCGACCGCTGGTCCGCGTGGGACAGAGCGTCGATCAGGGTCAGGTGCTTGCCGACGGTCCCTCTACTGAGGCCGGAGAGCTCGCCCTGGGACAGAACCTGCTTGTGGCGTTCATGCCATGGGAAGGCTACAACTACGAGGACGCGATCATCCTCTCCGAGCGTGTCGTGAAAGCCGATCTCCTTACTTCGATCCACATCGAGGAGTACGAGGTCGAGGCCCGCGACACCAAGCTTGGTCCGGAAGAGATCACCCGAGAGATCCCGAACGTCGGCGAAGACGTTCTCGCAAACCTGGACGACCAGGGCATCATCCGCATCGGCGCCGAGGTGTTCCCCGGTGACGTGCTGGTTGGCAAGGTCACTCCCAAGGGCGAGACCGAGCTGACCGCTGAAGAGCGGCTGTTGCGCGCGATCTTCGGTGAGAAAGCACGCGAAGTGCGGGACACCTCACTGAAGGTGCCGCACGGGGAGACCGGTCGCGTCATGGCCGTTCACCAGTTCTCGCGTGATGCCGGCGATGACCTGTCGCCGGGCGTCAACGAGCTGGTTCGCGTGTACGTCGCGCAGAAGCGCAAGATATCCGAGGGCGACAAGCTCGCCGGTCGTCACGGCAACAAGGGTGTCATCTCCAAGATCCTTCCGATCGAGGACATGCCGTTCCTGGCCGATGGCACGCCGGTGGACATCATCCTGAACCCCCTTGGTGTTCCGAGTCGTATGAACATCGGTCAGCTGCTGGAGACGCACCTTGGATGGGCCGCCCATGTCGGCTGGTCCACCGAGAAGGCGCCGAAGAAGTCGGTCGAAGGACCGATCCATGTCGCGACCCCCGTCTTCGACGGTGCGCGTGAAGCCGAGATCGCAGATGCTCTTGTCCGCGCGGACGAGAACATACGCATGAAGGCCGGGGAGCGATACGGCAGCAACGTGCTCAACAGCCTGGTGCCGCAGATCGACTCGGCAGGTAAGACCCGACTGTTTGACGGGCGTACCGGAGAGCCGTTCCGCGAGCCGGTCACCGTTGGTCAGATCTACATCCTGAAGCTGCTGCACCTCGTCGACGACAAGATCCACGCACGCTCGACGGGCCCGTACTCGCTCATCACCCAGCAGCCGCTCGGTGGTAAGGCGCAGTTCGGTGGTCAGCGATTCGGTGAGATGGAAGTCTGGGCTCTGTACGCGTATGGCGCTGCCTACGTGCTGCAGGAGATCCTCACGATCAAGTCCGACGACGTCCTCGGCCGGGTCAAGGCGTACGAAGCCATCGTCAAGGGTGAGAACATCCCTGAGCCGGGTATCCCGGAGTCGTTCAAGGTCCTCGTCAAAGAGATGCAGTCGTTGTGTCTCGACGTCGAGATCCTCTCGGAGGACGGCGGAGAGATCGAGCTCAAGGAAGACGAAGAGGACATCTTCAAGACCGCCGAGGAACTCGGCCTCGATCTCACCGGTATCGGTGGAGGCGACAGCGGTCACAGTGGGGCAGGAGAGTCCGAGGAGGAATCGGACCTCGGTGACCTGGACATATCCGAGATCGATCTGTCTTTGGACGAGGTCGGCGAGGACGAGTAGCCAGCGAAGGCTGCTGGACAAGCAGGTCAAGCCCCGCTCGACGGGGACGGACCGGATGGAGGAGTAACGTTGCTCGACGTCGACGTCAACAACTTCGATAGATTGCGGATCGGGCTCGCATCATCCGAGCAGATTCGCCAGTGGTCTCGCGGTGAGGTAAAGAAGCCGGAGACCATCAACTACCGCACGCTCAAGCCTGAGAAGGACGGACTCTTCTGCGAGAAGATCTTCGGTCCGACCAAGGACTGGGAGTGTTACTGCGGTAAATACAAGCGCGTCCGCTTCAAGGGCATCATCTGCGAGCGGTGCGGCGTTGAGGTCACGCGCGCCAAGGTGCGTCGTGACCGCATGGGCCACATCGAGCTTGCTGCGCCCGTAAGCCATATCTGGTACTTCAAGGGCGTTCCAAGCCGCCTTGGCTACCTCATGGACATCGCGCCAAAAGACCTTGAGAAGGTTCTCTACTTCGCCAGCTCGATCATCACTTCGGTCAACGAAGACGATCGCGAGACTGACCTGCCCATGCTCAAAGACGAGCTTGATGCAGACTTCGCCGCACTCGAGACCGAGTACGCCGAGGAGAAGAGAGTCATCGAGGAAGAGCGTGACCGTCTGGTCGCCGTCGCAAAGGGCGAGGTCGAGCCGCAGGAGGGCGAAGAGCCTGACGAGAACGTGTCCGCTGCTGACCGCATCAAGAAGATCGAGGCTGAGACCAAGCGCGATCTCAAAGACCTTGACGAGGAGTTCGCGGAGCGCCGTGACTTGCTCAAAGAGGCATTCGATGCTTTCGGCAAGCTGAGCGTCAAGCAGCTCATCTCTGACGAGCAGCTGTATCGCGAGCTCAAGATGCGCTACGGGACGTACTTCCGTGGCGGTATGGGTGCCGAGGCGATCAAAGACCTTCTGCAGCAGATCGACTTGAATGACTTGGCCGCCGAGCTCAAGCAGATCATCGATGAAGGCAAGGGTCAGAAGCGCCAGAAGGCCATCAAGCGGCTCAAGGTCGTTGCGGCATTCAAGAGCAGCAACAACCGCCCCGAGTGGATGATATTGGACGCCATCCCGGTCATTCCGCCGGACCTGCGTCCGATGGTCCAGCTCGACGGTGGCCGTTTCGCGACAAGCGACCTCAACGACCTGTACCGTAGGGTCATCAACCGCAACAACCGTCTCAAGAGGCTCCTGGATCTTGGTGCACCCGAGATCATCGTCAACAACGAGAAGCGCATGCTTCAGGAGGCCGTTGACGCGTTGTTCGACAACGGCCGGCGCGGTCGCCCGGTCACCGGACCCGGCAACCGCCCGCTCAAGTCTCTCTCGGACATGCTCAAGGGCAAGCAGGGACGTTTCCGTCAGAACCTGCTCGGCAAGCGCGTCGACTACTCCGGCCGTTCGGTCATCGTGGTCGGTCCGGAGCTCAAGCTGCACCAGTGCGGCCTTCCTAAGGTCATGGCGTTGGAGCTGTTCAAGCCGTTCGTCATGAAGCGCCTGGTCGATCTTGAGCACGCGCAGAACATCAAGAGCGCCAAGCGGATGGTCGATCGTGGCAAGTCCGTGGTCTGGGACGTTTTGGAAGAGGTCATCCGGGATCATCCGGTCATGCTCAACCGCGCCCCCACCCTGCACCGCCTGGGCATCCAGGCCTTCGAGCCCATCCTGGTCGAAGGAAAGGCTATCCGTCTGCACCCGCTCGTATGTACGGCGTTCAACGCTGACTTCGACGGTGACCAGATGGCCGTGCACCTGCCCCTCTCTTCAGAGGCGCAGGCAGAGACGCGTATCCTCATGCTCTCCACGAACAACATCAAGTCGCCGGCGCACGGACGCCCGCTGACCGTGCCTTCGCAGGACATGGTCATCGGTCTGTTCTACCTGACGACGGTCCGCGAAGGTGCCCCGGGCGAAGGCCGCGCGTTCATGCATGCCGATGATGCGTTGCTGGCATACGACAGCCGAGCAGACCTCGATCTCCAGGCGATGATCAAGATCCGCCTCGTCAAGGACATGGTCGAGGAGTACATCGACGAGAACGGCAAGCCTGCATACCGTGAGCACAAGGTGGGCGATCGTCTCGAGACGACCGTCGGACGTATCACGTTCAACCGCTCGCTGCCTGATGACCACGCTTTCGTGAACCACGACGTGGACAAGAAGGGCATCGGTCGCATCATCGAAGACGCGACCACCGTGTACTCGACCACTCAGATGGGCGCGATCTTGGACGAGGTCAAGCGCCTCGGCTTCCACTATGCGACACGCGCCGGCGTCACCGTCGGTGTCTGGGATGCCATCATCCCGCCGAACAAGCCTGAGATCCTGGCTGAGGCGGGTGGCGTTGTGGATAAGATCGAGCAGCAGTACGACCGCGGCCTGATCACAAAAGAGGAGCGTCACCGCCAGATCGTCGACGTGTGGACCAAAGCCACCGATGACGTGGGTGACGCAATGGCGGAGAACTTCGACAAGTTCAACCCCGTCTACATGATGGCTTACTCAGGTGCTCGCGGTAACATCAAGCAGATCCGTCAGCTGGCCGGTATGCGAGGCCTGATGGCGAATCCGAAGGGTGAGATCCTCGACCGCCCGATCAAGGCGAACTTCCGCGAAGGTCTCTCCGTTTTGGAGTACTTCATCTCCACACACGGCGCCCGTAAGGGTCTTGCCGACACCGCGCTTCGTACGGCGGACTCCGGTTATCTGACGAGGCGTCTGGTCGACGTCGCCCAGGATGTCATCGTTCGTGAGGCTGATTGCGGCACTGACGAGAGCATGACCTTCTTCCTGGTCGACCCCAAGCTGCACCAGATCGACCACAACCTCGTGGGTCGCTGTCTGCATGAGCCCGTTGTGGATCCCAAGACCGGAGAGGTGCTCAAAGAAGCCGGCGAGTACGTGGCTTCTGACGCCGAGATGGCTGCCTGGTCTGCCGCCGGCGTGGTCTCCGTTGAGGCCCGCACCGTCATGACGTGCCACGCGCGTCACGGCATCTGCCAGAAGTGCTACGGATGGGATCTTGCCGCCGGACGCCCGGTGGACATCGGTACCGCTGTCGGCATCATCGCCGCACAGTCCATCGGCGAGCCTGGTACTCAGCTGACGATGCGTACCTTCCATACCGGTGGTGTTGCGGGTGAGGACATCACGCATGGTCTCCCGCGTGTGACCGAGCTCTTCGAGGCCCGTAAGCCTAAGGGCCAGGCTATGCTCGCCGAGGTCACCGGTAAGCTCTCCATCGAGGACGGCGACAAGACGCGGACGTTGACAGTCGTGGACGCTGATGGTGAGGAGAAGGTCTACACAGTAGCCCGTCGTGTCCGCATGCGTCCCGGCATCACTGATGGCGTCGAGGTCGAAGCAGGAACGCAGCTCACCGAGGGTTCCGTGAACCCCCACGACCTGCTTCACCTGCGCGGACCCAAGTCCGTTCTGTCCTACATCGTCCAGCAGGTCCAGGAGGTCTATGCCTCCCAGGGCGTCGATATCAACGACAAGCACGTTGAGGTCATCGCGCGCAACATGATGCGCAAGGTGACCATCACAGAGGCCGGGGACGCGAGCTTCTTGCCCGGACAGCTTGTCGATCGCTTCGTGTTCGCTGATGAGAACGACCGCGTGGTCGCCGAGGGTGGAAACCCCGCCAGCGCAAGCTCGGTACTGCTCGGCATCACAAAGGCGTCACTTGCCACCGAGAGCTACCTGTCTGCGGCCTCCTTCCAGGAGACCACGCGTGTGCTCACCGACGCCGCGATCGCGGGCAAGGAAGACCATCTGCTGGGCCTGAAGGAGAACGTCATCATCGGTAAGCTCATTCCGGCAGCTACCGGCATGACCCGCTATCGCTCGGTGCGTCTCACCTACAAGGGCCAGTCCGCTGAGTGGAACGTGGATCAGAGCGAGGGGCCGTTGCCGGACTTCGCGCCTGATGAGCTCAAAGAGCTTGAGGCGATGCTTCCCACTCCTGCAGCCGAAGAGGGCTCGCTCTCTGAGGCCGAAGCCGCAGCGTTCTTCGCCGATCTTGAGGTGGGCTCTGCCGCTGACATCAGCGCGTTCGCCGGTGTGGTGTTCGATCCTACCGCCGACGCGGCCCCCGCAGCTCAGGGCGAGGAAGACGAGCCCATGGAGGGTCAGTGCGAAGGCGTGAAGGGTGACGGTACTCGGTGTACCAACAAGGCGCAGGAGGGCACCCGCTACTGCGGAGTGCACGCCAAGCTCGCCGAGACCGATGGTCTGTGCAAGGCGCTGACCGGCGACGGGAAGCCCTGCGCGAACAAGGCCCGAGAGGGTAGCGAGTACTGTGGCGTTCATGCCAAGAGTGAGGCAAACGCCTAGGAGTTGGACCGAGAGCAGCGGGTGCCCACCTGGTGATCGGTGGGCGCCCGTTTTATCGGGACCGGACGGTTGGATACGCCCGGATGCGTGGTTTGACATGGACCAGGGTCGGTGTTAGAGTTCGACCTTGTGACTTCATGCTCGGCGTCGCAAGAGGCGTCGTAGTGATTCGAATTGGAACGAACGAGACGAGGAGGGTGCTTTGCCCACCATCAACCAGCTGGTCAGAAATGGCCGCAAGCAGGCAGCACGCAAGAGTGCAACGCCGGCGCTCAAGGGTAACCCCCAGAAGCGTGGCGTGTGCACACGTGTCTACACCACCACACCGAAGAAGCCGAACTCCGCGCTGCGTAAGGTCGCGCGTGTTCGTCTCGTCAACGGCATGGAGGTCACCGCGTATATCCCGGGTATCGGCCACAATCTCCAGGAGCACTCGATCGTGCTCGTGCGTGGCGGCCGAGTAAAGGACCTTCCGGGTGTTCGCTACAAGGTCATTCGCGCGGCGCTCGACTGTGCCGGTGTCAACAACCGCGCTCAGGCCCGTTCGCGTTACGGTGTGAAAAAGCCCAAGTAAGAACCAGCTTCGAGAACCGGTCCGCCCTCCTGATGGGGGAGCGGGCCGCTCGTATCAGCGGAGGAGAGAAGTATGCCAAGGCGTGCAGCAGCGCAGCGTCGCGAGGTCCAGCCGGATCCCGTGTATAACAACCGGTTGGTGACTCAGCTCATCAACAAGGTGCTGCTTGATGGCAAGAAGTCCACGGCCGAGCGCATCGTCTACGATGCATTCGCGATCATCGAGCAGAAGACCGCCAGCGATCCGCTGAGCGTGTTCAAGAAGGCGATGGACAACGTCCGTCCCACGCTCGAGGTCAAGCCGAAGCGTGTCGGTGGAGCCACTTATCAGGTTCCGATCGAGGTCAACTCCCGTCGTTCCACGACGCTCGCGATCCGTTGGATCGTCGGTTTCTCTCGGAAGCGTCGTGAGAAGACGATGGCGGAGCGTCTGTCCGGCGAGATCATGGATGCCGCGAACAACACCGGCTCCTCGGTGAAGAAGCGCGAGGACCTGTTCAAGATGGCGGAGTCCAACCGCGCGTTCAGCCACTACCGCTGGTAGACGAAGAAACCACGAAGACGAGCTTGCGGGGTTGCCCGCCAGCGAAGAGAAGGATAGCTATTCATGGCTCCTAAGCGATATCCATTGAGCAAGACCCGCAACATCGGGATCATGGCTCACATCGATGCCGGCAAGACCACGACGACCGAGCGCATCCTGTTCTACACAGGAAAGTCGCACAAGATCGGCGAGGTCCATGACGGTGCTGCAACCATGGACTGGATGGTGTAGGAGCAGGAGCGCGGAATCACGATCACTTCCGCCGCCACCACATGCTTCTGGAAAGACCATCGTATTCAAATCATAGACACGCCCGGCCACGTGGACTTTACCGTCGAGGTCGAGCGCTCCCTGCGCGTGCTGGACGGCGCTTGCGCCGTGTTCTGCGCTGTTGGTGGAGTCGAGCCCCAGTCCGAGACTGTGTGGCGTCAGGCGGACACCTATGGCGTACCGCGCATGGCATACATCAACAAGATGGACCGTACGGGTGCGGACTTCTTCAACGTCGTTCAGATGATGAAGGAGCGTCTCGCCACCCGTCCGGTACTGCTGCAGCTCCCCATCGGCGCTGAGGATCGGTTCGTGGGCATCGTCGATCTGGTGAACATGAACGTGATCAACTTCAATGAGGACGACAACGGCATCAATCCCACCATCGGTGAGATTCCCGCTGACATGGCGGACGAGGCCGAGATGTACCGGCATGAGCTCGTTGAGGCCGCTGCGGAGTACGATGACGACCTCATGGAGAAGTTCTTCGCCGATGAGGACATCACTGCCGACGAGCTGAAGGCAGCCCTTCGTAAGGCCACCATCGACTGTGCGATCACCCCGGTCACGTGCGGCGCGTCGTTCAAGAACAAGGGCGTGCAGCCGCTGCTGGACGCCATTCTCGACTTCCTGCCCTCTCCGTTGGACATTCCGGCGATCCAGGGTACGGATCTTCTGACCGATGAGACCGTGGCTCGTCCCGCCAGTGACAAGGAGCCGTTTGCGGCTCTTGCATTCAAGGTCATGACAGACCCTTACGTCGGCAAGCTGACGTATTTCCGTGTCTACTCGGGCAAGCTCGAGGCGGGCTCCTACATCCAGAACTCGACCAAGGGTCACAAAGAGCGCATCGGTCGTCTTCTCGAGATGCATGCCAACCACCGCGAGGACGTGGACATGGTCGGCGCCGGCGATATCGTTGCCGCTGTCGGTCTCAAGAACACCACCACGGGCGATACGCTGTGTGCCGAGGATGCTCCGGTGCTGCTTGAATCCATGATCTTCCCTGATCCGGTCATCGATATCGCGATCGAGCCCAAGACCAAGGCTGAGCAGGAGAAGCTTGCTACCGGCCTCATGAAGCTGGCCGAAGAGGATCCCACCTTCCGTGTACGCACGGATGAGGAGACGGGCCAGACCATCATCGCCGGCATGGGCGAGCTGCACCTGGAGGTCATCGTCGACCGCCTCCTGCGTGAGTTCAAAGTCGAAGCGAACGTCGGTAAGCCGCAGGTCGCGTATCGCGAGACCGCAGGCAAGCAGGTCTCCGAGGTTCACGGCAAGTTCGTCCGTCAGACCGGTGGCCGCGGCCAGTATGGTCACGTCGTGATCAACCTGAAGCCGGTCGAGCCGGGTGTGGGCTACGCTTTCGACAACAAGATCGTTGGCGGTGTCATCCCCAAGGAGTACATCCCGTCGGTCGATAAGGGTATCCAAGAAGCTCTCTCCACCGGTGTTCTTGCCGGCTATCCCATCGTGGACGTCCAGATCGAGCTGGTCGACGGAAGCTACCACGACGTCGACTCCTCGGAGATGGCGTTCAAGATCGCCGGCTCCATGGGATTCAAAGAGGCGATGCGCAAGTCCTCGCCGGTGCTTCTTGAGCCTGTCATGGCTGTTGAAGTGACCACGCCCGAGGAGTTCATGGGCGACGTCATGGGCGACCTTTCAAGCCGCCGTGGCCATATCGAGGGCATGGAACAGCGCGGCAATGGCCAGGTCATCCGTTCGAAGGTCCCGCTTTCGAACATGTTCGGCTATGCGACCGACCTGCGTTCCCGCACCCAGGGACGCGCTGCATACTCCATGCAGTTCAAGGCGTATGAGCCGGTACCGAAGAGCATCGCAGAAGAGATCATCAGCAAGGTCCAGGGCAACGCGTAGGCTGCGCTCGTAGAAAAGGAACGAGAGTACAGATGGCTAAGAAGAAGTTCGAGCGCACCAAGCCGCATATGAACATCGGCACCATTGGTCACGTCGACCATGGTAAGACGACGTTGACCGCGGCGATCACCTCCTGCCTTGCGCAGAAGGGCTACGCTGATTTCACGCCGTTCGACCAGATCGACAAGGCACCCGAAGAGCGCGAGCGCGGTATCACCATCGCTATCGCCCACGTCGAGTACGAGACGGACAACCGTCACTACGCTCACGTCGACTGCCCTGGTCACGCTGACTACGTCAAG
>JBFHJN010000057.1:0-16136 GCA_041595875.1 Coriobacteriia bacterium | reverse complement strand
GCCGAGCAGCGCATCGAACACCTTGGGTGCCAGGCGTCGGTCGATCTTGTCCCGCAGGGCGGAAGCGGCGATGCCCGTAGCCTTGGGCGACGCCTCGTGGAATGCCAGCAGCTCCCGCTCGATGCCCGCGAGCATGTTCTCAAACGCCTCTTGCGAGACGAAGAAGATCTCACCGGCCACCTTCACGCGCTCGAGCCGGGCCTGATTGAGCTGGTCGGCCACCTGTGAGCGTGGGACGCCGAGCGTGGATGCAACCTGCGCCGAGGTCATCGGCAGGCCGCGCGACTCCAACAACCCTACAGCTGCGGAGGTGAGATCGTGTGCGAGAAGCGCTTCGAGCAGTTCGCGCTCGTGCGGACGCAGCGTCGTGCGACGAGGCGGGAAAGCGTCCAGAACCGCACCGCCGCCGATGGTGAAGACCGGCGAGTACGATCGCACGATATAGCGGTCGCCGTAGCGCGGCGAGAGCGGCTCCTCCAGGCGGATCTGCGCGAAACCGGACTCGCTGGGAGCCAGGCGTTCCACTTCCATGAGAAGCACTCGGCCCAGCACCACGCGGGTGCCGTGATGAACGTGCACGCGCGTGCCGCTCTCAAAGGGCAGCTCGTTGCCGGCAAGGTAGGTGAACAGGCCGTCGAAACGATCGGTGACGGTGAGCGTATCCGGCGCCGCCACGATGTCGCCGCGCGAGATATCGTCTTTCTCCAGACCCACGAGGTTGAGCGCCACGCGGTTGCCTGCAACCGCCTTGTCGACCGCCTCCGAGTGCACCTGGACGCTGCGGATGCGACCGGTCCTGCCCGACGGGTAGAGTTCGATCTGATCGCCCGGCGACGCGACGCCGGACCACAGAGTCCCGGTAACGACAGTGCCGGCGCCCGCGATGGTGAAGACCCTGTCGACCGGCAGGCGCATGAGCATGTCGCCATGGCTCGACCGGGTATCCTCGGCCACCATGTCTATCGTGGTGCGCAGCTCGTCGATCCCGGCGCCGGTCTTGGATGATACGGCCACCACGGGCGCGCCGTCGATGGATGTGCCCATCAGCAACGTGCGCACGTCCTCACGCACAAGCTCCAGCCACTCGTCATCCACCAGATCGCTCTTGGTGAGCGCGACGACGCCCTTCGGTATGCCGAGAAGGTCGATGATGGCCAGGTGCTCACGCGTCTGCGGCATCACACCGTCGTCCGCGGCGATCACCAGGAGCACCACGTCGATGCCGGTAGCGCCCGCCACCATCTGGCGCACGAAACGCTCGTGACCGGGGACGTCGACCACGCCCACGCTCCGGCCGCTTGGCAGCTCAAGGCGCGCGAAGCCCAGCTCGATGGTGACGCCGCGCTCCTTTTCCTCGGGAAGGCGGTCGGGATCGGTGCCGGTGAGCGCTTTGACGAGCGCGGATTTGCCATGGTCGATATGCCCGGCGGTGCCGAGCACCAGAGAAGTGCTCACGTCCTACGCCTCCCGGGTCGCACGCTGGAGGGCGTCTGTTATCTCGGCTTCCTCAGCAGGTGTGAGCGTGCGCGGATCCAGCAGCAGACGCCCGTCTTTGATGCGGCCTACGATGGTGGGCTCGCCCAGGCGCAGACGGCGCTCCAGCTCCACCACGCTCATGTGGACCGGCGCTACCGAGACGACCGTGGTGGGGATGTCGGCCATGGGTAGCGCACCGCCACCCGCGCGCGACACGTCCGGGGCGGTCTGCACCTCGCACGAGTCGCCACACGCGGCGTTGATTGCAGCAGCGAAGGTGTTGGCGCGGGCTCTGAGCTCCTCGGCCGGCACTGTGAGCATGCGCAACGTGGGGACCTCGGCCAGCAGCCGCTTCTCGTCGAGATAGAGTCGCAGTGTGACCTCAAGGGCGGCCAGCGTCATCTTGTCCAGACGCACCGCGCGCGCCAGAGGGTGCTTCTTGAGCTTCTCGATGGTGTGCCACTTACCCACGATGATGCCTGCCTGCGGACCGCCCAGGAGCTTGTCACCCGATGCCGAGACGATATCGGCGCCCGCGGCCACGGCGGATGCAAGCGTGGGCTCACCCGGCAGTCCGAAGCGCGCAAGATCGATCAACACGCCGGAGCCCTGGTCTTCGAAGACAGGGACGCCGTGCTGCGCGCCAAGGTGAACCAGCTCCGACAGCGAGACCTCCTCGGTGAAACCCACCACACGATAGTTGGAGGAGTGCACCTTGAGCAGCAGTCCCGTGTCAGCCGTGAGCGCGTTCTCGTAGTCGCGCAGATGCGTCTTGTTGGTGGTGCCTACCTCGACCATCTTCGCGCCGCTCTCGCGCATGATGTCCGGGATCCGGAAGCTGCCGCCTATCTCCACCAGCTGACCGCGGGAAACGATGGCTTCTTTGCCGCGCGCCAGGCCCGCGATGCCCAGAAGCACCGCAGCGGCGTTGTTGTTGACCGCCATGGCGGCCTCCGCGCCGGTGAGGCGCTTCAGCAGCTCCTCCACGTGCACGTGGCGCGAGCCGCGCTCGCCGCTGTCCACGTCGTACTCCAACGTGGAGTAGCCGCGGGCCACCTCGGCCACCGCGTCTGCAGCCGCCTCAGCCAGAGGCGAGCGACCCAGGTTGGTATGCACCACGATGCCCGTGGCGTTGATGACGCGATGGAGCGAACGCTTCACCGCGACGGCCAGCAGGCCGGCCGCCCGCGTGACGACGTCGTCGTCGCTGACGCTCTCGACGTACCCGTGCCTGATGCCGTCACGGGTCTCGTCGATGGCGTCTCGCAACGCATCCAGCACAAGCAGCCGCGGGTGTACTGCGGTAAGTGCGGCAACATCCTCCCTTTCGAGAAGACGGTCCACTTTGGGCAGTGTGCGAAGAAGCTTCTGAGTATCCATGCAGCTATTCTAGCCCAGCACGCGCCGGGCGGCACTGAACGTCTATCCGATGCTCACAACATCGCTTGCGGCCATGAAGGTCCGGGCGGTCCCGTTCATGTCCCCGACCTCGCCCACCGCGAGCTTGTCCGTGATCTTGTAGTAGTCCAGGCATGTGCCGCACGACTTGATGACCACACCGTCGTCGGCAAGCAGCTTGATGTCTGCCAGTGCGCCGGAGCCTTCACAGGTGAGCCTGACGCCGCTGTTCATGAACAGCACCGCGCCCGGCTTGGCCTCGGTCCGCGCCAGCGAGTACAGAAACGACTGCATCAGCCGCGTGCCAAGCTCCCTGTCACCGTCGCCGATACTGTCGGAATTCACGAATACGACTTTCACCTGCGTGCCTCCTTATCGGACGACAAGCCTTCCCGGCTCGCCTGCGGTCATCCGTCCCACGATGCATCCGTCCTCGCCGCGTTCCCCCAAAGCCGAGAGAAGCGCGTCGGCTTTGGCCGGGTCCACGGCCATGAGCAGCCCACCGCTGGTCTGCGGGTCTGCCAAGACGCCCTTCCAGTCCTGCCCGGCGCTGCCCCAGTCGATGAACTCGTCCAGGAACCGGATCACATCGGTCGTTCGTCCCGGTCGCACCATCTGCGCCGCGTACTCCATGACGTTGGGCCAGACAGCGACTCCGGAAAGGTCTATCTCGGCACCAAGACCGCTGCCCAGCGCCATCTCGCGCACATGGCCCAGCAGCCCGAAGCCGGTGATATCCGTACCCGCATTCACGCCCACTTCCACCATCGCTTCGCTGGCAGCCCTGTTCAGGTGCGCCATCGACTCTATGACCTCGGCCAGGGACTCCTCGGTCTCAAGCCCCTGCTTGAGGGCCGTGTTGAGGATGCCCACGCCGATGCGCTTGGTCATCACCAGAAGGTCGCCCTCGCGCGCGCCGACGTTGCGCACGACCTTGTCCGGGTCGCATACGCCCATGACCGAAAGCCCGTACTTGGGCTCCTTGTCGTCGATGGTATGGCCGCCCACGATAACGGCGCCCGCCTCGCGGACCTTATCGGCGCCGCCCTGCAAGACTTGCGCGACCACCTCGGCAGGCAGAGAGCACGGCATCGCCAGGAGGTTCATGGCGGTGAGCGCACGCCCACCCATGGCGTAGATGTCAGAAAGCGAGTTTGCCGCGGTGATGCGCCCGAAGTCATAGGGGTCATCCACCATGGGCGTGAAGAAGTCGACGGTCAGCAGCACTGCCTGATCGCCGAGCAGATAGACCGCAGCGTCGTCGGATGTCTCAAACCCTGCCATCAGGTTGTCCGACTCGCCGGGAGAAAGGTGTTCAAGTATGGCTGCCAGGTCACCCGGACCCCACTTGGCGGCTCAACCCGCCTTCGTGGAGAGCTGTGTGAGTCTGATCTGGCCGGGGTCGCTCATCTGACCTCCTGCGGTACGGGATCAAGGCAAGGCATAACGGCGTTTGATACGTCGGTGCCGAAGTCATTATGCCACTTGAGGAGCCGGTGTGCTTTACGCGCCGCAGACGTCCGCGTCGTCAGGGAACGGGGCAACGGGCTCGGTGAAGTAGAAGCCCTGGCCGTACACGACGCCGAGGGACTCCAGCATGGCGAGCTGCTCGGCGGTCTCGATACCCTCGGCGATGAGCTTGACGTCCATGCGGTCGGCAAACGTCACCAGGCTCGTGACAAGCTGCTGGCGCGCCTCGTCGGTATCCACGCCACGCGTGAGCGACATGTCGATCTTGAGCCACTCCGGTCTTGTCTCGGCCAGACACTGCAATGAGCCGTAGCCCGCCCCCGCGTCATCCACAGCGATGGCGAAGCCCAGCATGCGCAGATACTCCAGCGTAGAGCGGAATGTCGGGAAGTCCGTGATGGCAGCGCGCTCCGTGATCTCCAAGACGATCTGGCCGGGAGAGAGTTCCGCTTCGTTGAGCATCGATGAGAACACCACATCGCGCAGCTCGGGATCCACCACGGCCTCCGGCTCGATGTTGATGAACATCAACCGGTTGGCCGGCATCTGGCTTGCCACCTGCAGGGCCTTATGGCGACAGAGGCGCTCAAGCTTGAGCACAAGATCCGAGTCATAGGCGACCTTGAACAACTTGTCCGGGCGCTCGAACTCGCCGCCTTCGGGACCGCGTGTCAGCGCCTCATAGCCCATCACGGTGCGATCAGGCAGATGGATGACCGGGTGGACGAACGTGCGCACGTCCTCATTGGAGATGATGTCTCTGAGGCGCGCCTTACGCTCGTCGGCATCCACGGCCTCGCGGGAGTCGGCCTGCTCAAGTGCCTGGTCCAGCGCGTCGTGCACGATGCGCTCAAGACGCTTGCTCTTGTCCTGCCTGACCGTGGCGGCGCCGACATAGCAACCGAACTTCAAGAACACAGGGAGGTCGAGCGCAGCACGAAGGGCGCTGCACACGCGACCCTCCACGCGACGCGCAAGACTGGAGAGATGCTCGTTCACCATGGTGTCGCTCGTTCGCGGCGGCGAGAGCAGCACCACGAACGCGTTTCCGGAGATCATCAGCTCCGCGATGATGTCGCTGTCTCGCAGCTCACTGCCGGTGATCTCCTCAAGCGCGGATGCGACCTTGCGCATCACGTCGTCAAAGACCTGCCAGCCGTAGATCTCCTCGATCTTGGAGTACTTCACTATGTTGATGCACAGAAGCGATATCTCGCCGCGCTCTTCAAGCAGCGACTCGATGCGCGGGAACAACAGCGGCGTGGTGGGCAGACCGGTGACCGGATCGAAGAGCAGCCTGCGGATCTCAGGGTGCGCCTCGATGGCGTCATGGAACTCGAGCCACGATTCGAGCAGGTACTTGTGCGACTCGTGGCGTTCCGTCATAACGAGCTCCGATTCTCCGTCGACCACCTGGGTGACTCTGACATTGCACTAACTATAGGATAGGCGCAACGCCGCCGCTCCGTTGGAGGCGAGCGGAACACCGAACGTCTTACCGCCCACATCGGCGGGAATGCCACCGCGCGCATCCGCCACGCTGGCGACAACACGCTCCACGGACAGCATCGCGGTCACTGCCTCTGGTGAATGATTCAACGCGATGACGAGGTCATCCTCCTCGCCCATAAACACCGCGACCTCCACCTCGGGAGTATCGCAGTCCACGATGGGACCCGCCCCTGCAGCCCGCGCGACCGATCCGTACACGGTGCGAAGCAAGTCCCGGACTGCCGCCGGCGCCGCCCACGGATCGCCCTGCGCCAGAGCCCGCTCAAGCGGTGCGGCGATGTAGACCGCCTTGCCCTGACCGTACTGGTTCACCGTCAGCAGCGGACTACCGGTCGCATCAGTGGCGACGATGGTGGCTCCGCCGTGACCCAGCAGCGCGAAGTGCGGCAGTTCGAGCCGCGCATCGAACGAGCACAGCTCACCCAGTACGCCCGGCTGCGCGACCCTGCACGACACCGTACGCCGCACGCCGTGATCGCCGAGGAACTCGATGCCGAATATCTCTCGCACCGCGGGGTCTGTATCGCCGCCGCCGTAGCTCATGACGACTGAACCGCCACCCTGCACGAAAGCGGCGACCTCGCTCCACGTCCCCGGACTGAGTTTCATCGCCGAGGGGATGATCAGCGCATGGTGCGCTCCCAGTTCATCGCCCTCACGCACCACGTCGACCGGCAGGTGCGCCTCTTTGGCGCCTATGTACGCCTGAAGACATGCGCGCGGTCCGTACAGACCCGCGAGTGATGGCAGCGGCTCGTACCTCTCGGCGGGCATGAGCACCGCGACGCGCTCGGGAGCCGGCTGATAACGCCGTCTGTCCACCCGCGCAGCCACGCGTGCGAACCGCTTGATCTCGCCGAGGGACGGCTTGACCTCACCCTCGACGTCCGCCACGCCAACCAGCACCTCGAAAGGATCGCGAAAGTACGGCTCGCGCTTCTCGGTCTCAAGGTCACGATAGCGCCTCACCATGACGCCCGAAGCGCCGTTCATGAGCGCCGAGTAGAGCGACGTGCGGATGGACGCGGCTTCCTCGGCCAAAGAGAAGTCGAGCGATTGCACGCCCACCCCATCAACGAGCACAGGCAGGTCTCTTGCGGCAGCACGCAGCAAGAAGCCCTCAAGGTAGGTCGCGGGACCGGACGTCACCGGGCCCTCGGCGGCATACACCCGGTATGGCGCCGTCAAGTGGCTGACCGCGTACTCGTTCATGTCGATCGCGCCGCGCGCGTCCACGCCGGTGGTGCGAAACAGCGTCTCCGGATCCACGCCCAGAAGGACCGGACGCTCCACGTCCACCTCCCGGATGGCGTCACGCAGCATGGTCGTCCAGCGCTCAAGGTCCGACTCCGACTTGAAGCCGGTGCAGAACGCCTCGTTGGCAAGCTCCCATCCCCAGACCACAGGATGGGCGCGATACCGGTTCACGACACGCTGTGCCAGCGAGATCTCGCGCTGGATGAGGTAGTCGTCGGTGCGCGGGTCGCGGCGCTTGCCCCAGGGCACGTCGGTCATCTCGGCGAGACGATCGTCAGCGAACAAGCTCACGAGGACCTTCATGTCGTGTGCCGAGGCCATGTCCAGTATCGCGTCAAGGCGCCCCGCGGCGTCCTCGTCATACTGGCCCACCTGGGGCTCGAAGTACTTCCACGACACGAAGATGCGCACGAGCCACACGCGCGCATCGGCCAGCGCGGAGAACTCGGGTTCCATGTCGCGGTCGTACCAGTCCGCCCAGCCCCGACGCTCCTCGTCCAGCGGATAGAGGTCGATACCTATGGGGAACTCGGCCTGCCGGACGATCGCATTCTCAACGCCTTTAGAGGAGTGCTCAGCAGCGCTCACGAGGCACCTCCCTCGGCGTACTCGTCGTACAGACGCCAGAACAAGCCCTGCCGACGGGTGTCGTAGTACGCCGCGCGGCGTACCTCCCAGTCCGCCTCGGCATGCAAGCCTTCGGTGAGATGGACCGCGGCCAGCCCAAAGCGCGCGCGGACGCACGCCGGGTCAAGCCTGATGGCCACGCGATACGCCTTCTTCGACTGGCTGTAGCGCTGCAGGCCCAAGAGCGATTCGGCGAGCAGCACGTGTGCCAGCGCATGCTGCGACGCCGCTTTGGTGAACGCGATGAACACGCGCGCCGCGTGTTTGCTCAGCCCGGCGCGTCTGCTGTAGACCACGCCTAGCGTATAGAGCGCGGTGGCGAGGTCAGGCTTGATGGCGACGGCGCGCAACGCACATGCCATCGCCTCATTGGCGGCCTCCTGTTTGAGATAGGTGAACGCCGCAAGCGCAAGAGCATCCGCATCATCGGGATCCTCGTCAAGGACCATCCGCACGAGCTCCGCAGTCACGAACAGGTCATCAGCGCGTGCCGCAAGAGCTGCGGCACCCAGACGGCTATCGCGGTCCTCACGCACTTTGGCGGGATCCACGACCCGGTCGGGCACGGACCGTATGCCCAGAAGGGCGAAGAACAGGTCGTCTTGGCTGGGGTCGAGCTCTCCCGCCTTCCGGAATCCCGGGAGCGCCGTAGCCATCCCCTCCCGCTTGAGCGCGGCGATCGCGAGGTTGTAGAGGGCTCGCGCTTCTTTGGGGTCCAGCTCCAGGGCACGCTTCCAGCTATCGATCGCCTCTTCCTCGAACTGCGCGGCACCAAACGCCTCGCCCAATTGGACGTGCGCGGTCACGAGGTCCGGCACCACTTCGGCAAGCTCGTGCCAGACAAGCACGGACTGATCCCACATGCCGCCGCGGCGGTCATAGGCCAGACCGAGCGCGAGATACGCCGGCGAGCAGTCCGGATCCAGCTCGATGGCACGGGTGGCCTCGGCGATCGCCTCGTCGTAGAAGTCGCCCTCAAGCAGCAGATGCGCCAACAGGCAGTGTGCGAACGGCTCCGCGTCGTTGACGGCAAGCGCGTCGTAGCATGCCTCGACCGCGGCCGGGACCTGCTCGCTACGCGCGAGCCCCTCGGCCATGAGCACCTGAGATGAGCGTGCGGTCACCGCATCTCACCGCCTTCAAGGTCTGCGACGACCTTGCCCAGGACACGCAGTGCGCTCTCGGCGCCGTGCACGATGCCGTTGGCGCCCACTTCGCGGGCCATCGCGGGCTCCGCGCTGAAGGGACTGCCCGCTACGAGCACCACGATGTCATCGTGGCCCGCGGTGGTCAGCATCTCGCGGACGCGCACCACAGAGTGTGCAACGGCGAGCATCTCGGCGCACACGATGACGATGCGAGCGCCCGTCTCCTCGATGCGCTCGAGGAAGTCGGCGGGACGCACGTCCAGCCCCAGGTCGTTCACTCGATAGCCGGACTCTTTGAGCGCGGCTGCGATGATGTCTTTGCCCACGGTGTGGCGGTCTCGCTGCATCACGCCGACCACCACCGTGACGCCTGTGTCCTGACGACCGACGGGCGGCACAACAAAGGACCCGACCTGCTCGGCGGTCACTGAAGCCTGCGTGAAGGCGAACTCGTCGACCTCGCCGTTGGCCCATGCACCGCCGAGAAGAGCCATCGCCGGCACGTACAGCGTGTCGAACAGCTGGGCCTGGGTGACACCTGACGCACGCACGGACTCGATGACCCGGATGGCTTCAGCCGGATCCTGTCCCACGAAGGCCTGATAGAGGCGAAGTGCGTCCTCGGTTGCCACGAGTCCCGTGCGCTCCTTTCAAGAAGCGTGTCACTGTTCACAGTATGGCAGACGCCGGGCGAGCCATGATACTGACCGTATCGCCCACCTTCGCGTCAACAAAGGTACTGGTAGCGGTGGTGGGATTCGAACCCACACGGCCCGGAGGCCAGGGGTTTTTAAGACCCCCTCCTGTACCAATTCGGATACACCGCCGCTTTTTGTCCTGCTACTCCTGGTGCGCCCCTTCGGTGTGGTGCAGATCAAGCACCATGCCGTAGAGGATATCCTGCTCGCTGATGAGCGTCGAATCCACCCCTGCCAGGGCCAGCACCGTCTCCAGCACGATCGCACCGCCGACGATGACGCCTGCGCGCTCGGGCTCAAGCCCCGGGAGTGCACGCCTCTTGGCCAGCGTCATGACTGAGAGCTCTTCGCGCAGCTCCGAGAGCCTTCCGCCCGAGAGCTCATAACCGTGAATGACCGTGGGATCGTACGGCTCCAAAGCCAGGTCGATAGCGGCCAGGCTGGTTGCTGTGCCCGCCACCGACACCATCACGCACGGACGCGACCTCAACTGGCTGAAGTACGGCCGCAGCTGGTCCGCCACCCACGCGGAAGCTGCCAGGATCTCGCTACGTGCGGGCGGGTCGCTTTGCAAGAAGAGCTCGGTCACCCGACGGGAGCCGACGTCGACAGAGCGCGCAAGGCTCACGCCACCGTCGGCTTCATCGTCGGCTGTGCTCCCCAGCACCAGCTCGGTCGAACCGCCGCCCACATCCGTGACAAGCACGTTCTGGCCGCTCATACCGTAGGTCGCCCCGGCAAAGGAGAGCGCGGCCTCACGCTCGCCCGCGATGATCTGCGGACGGATGCCTCTGGCGGCACAGGCATCGAGGAAGACCCCGCCGTTGCCGGCGTCCCTGGCCGCCGATGTGGCGTACGCGACCACCCGGGTCGCACCAAGCTCAAGGGCCTCCCGGTTGAACGCGCCGATCGTCTCGGCTACTCGCTCTATCGCCGCTGACGACAGCATGCCCGTCCCGGTCCATCCCTCGCCAAGATGGGTGATGGCGTGGCGGCGGACGACTTCTGTGATCGCATCGTCGTCGACGTCGGCGACCAACAGCCTCGTGGTCACAGTCCCGATGTCGATAGCCGCCAACCGCTCATGTTGCAGCGTCACTCGTCCGCCCCCTTCATGCAGCGTGAATCATCGCACTCATGCACGAGTTCAGCGAGAACCGCACGGCCGATCGGATCATCTATACCGCCGAGAAACGCCGCCACATGCGCATGGATACACTTCGCTTTGAGCGAGTCGCGCTGACCCGCTATGCCTACCGTCCAACAGCGGTCCACGCCCCCCGCTTCGGCTTGACGCAGCCTTCGATAGACCTCGTCGGCAGCGCGCATCTCCTCGGCGAGTCCGGCATCGGCCTCAAGCCGATCGGTCCATGCGGCGACTGCGCCTTCAGACTCGAGCGCAGATACACGCTCGCACAGGTAAGGACAGGTGAGCCAGAACAGGGTCGGGAACGGCTCCCCGTCCACGTCCGAACGAGTGGCGATCACGGTTGGTGCGCCATGCCGGCAGCGAGAGGCAGCCCGCCACCTGCCACGCGGCTCGCGGCCCAACTGCCTCGTGACGGTCTCGTGGTCCAGGGTCATCGCACTCCAAAGAGCGCATCAAGGACTCTGGTCCACAATGAAGCCGACTCGTCTTGGGCACTGCGGGTCTTCGCGTCCACCGCGTCCGGATCACGGTCGGGGTCTTCCTTGCCGGTGACCACGTATGCCTGCTCGCCGTCTTTGACCAGGCCCAGGTTCTGCCGGGCTGCTTCCTCAACGCCCTCAGGCGTCTTGAGACGGTCGATCTGCTCGGCAAGCTGGGAGTTCCGGTCCTTCAGACCTTCAAGCTCCGCTTCCAACGACGCCACCTGTCGCTGCTGCTGATACTGCAAGCGGAGCACGGGGTACAGGGTCCACACCGCAGCCAGGAACACGCCCAGCACGATAAGGAACGCCAGAGTCGATCGATTGCGGCGCCGTGGTGTGCCCCGCTTGGCGGGAGTCTTCCGGGTGTTTGCCGAGGTACGGCGCGACGACACTCCAGACGACCCCTTCTTGGACGAAGAGGTGCGTCGAGCGTTCGCTGAAGCCCCGTTCTGCGTTCGACGTGCAGCGCTCATGGGTGCCGTCCGGTACTACGTGAAGGCCAGCGATACTATTCTGAGGAGCCGGTGACTCCCTGCAGCGATTCTAGCACCGTGAACACCTGTTGAAAACACTCTATCTCACCTTTAGCCTTAGACGGCCACACCGCTTCAGCTGCTGTTATGCGGTGCGCACCTGGATGAGATCGGTGGATCCGGGCGTGTTCACAGCGACCCCTGCGGTCAATGCCACGAGGTCTCCCGGCCCGGCAAGGCCGGCGGCTCGCGCAGCGTCGACTGCCTGATCGAGCATGCTGTCGATGGTCTCGTGACGGTCCACCAGCACCGGAGTGACGCCCCACACCAGTGCGAGTCTCCGTGCGACCGCAGGGTCGGGCGTTATGGCGATGACCGGCACCATCGGTCGCCTGGATGCTACCGCCCGGGCGGTGGCGCCCGACTGTGTCGCTGTGACGATCGCTGCGATGTCGAGGTCGCTCGCCAGCTCGCAGACCGCTGCGCTGACCGCCCCGGTGACGTCGCGCTCCCCTCTACGTGCGGGCGTCACCCATGATGTGCGATCCGCATCCGCCTCGGCGGTCACGGCGATACGCGCCATCGTGGAGAGCGCAACCACGGGATACTCGCCCACCGCAGTCTCGCCAGAAAGCATGAGCGCGTCAGCGCCGTCGAACACCGCGTTCGCCACGTCGGAAGCCTCAGCACGCGTTGGCCGGGGCGCCGAGGTCATGGACTCGAGCATCTGGGTCGCGATGATGACGGGCTTGCCAGCGGCCTGGCATGCGTCGATGATGCGCCTCTGGATGACCGGAACGTCTTCGGGGGATGTCTCCACGCCCAGATCGCCCCGCGCAACCATCACTGCATCGGCGGCAGCGATGATCTGATCAAGATCCGAGACAGCCTCGTGCTTCTCGATCTTCGCGATGATGGGAACCGCACGCTCCCCCATCATCTGCCTGAGACGACGAACGTCATCGGCGCTACGGACGAAGGACTGCGCGACAAGGTCCACGCCTGCGTCCAATAGCCAGGAAAGGTCCTCTTCATCGGCAGGCGTGATCGCGTCTACCCCGAGACGTACCCCGGGGACGTTGAGCCCCTTGCGGCTAGAGACGGTCCCGCCGGTCTCCACGACGGTGCGCACGCGTCCCGCCTCGACTTCGCTGACGACCAGCTGGACACGCCCGTCGTCTATCAACAGCCGGCTACCGGGGATCACATCACTGGCAAGTCCCGCGTACGTGACACACGCCTCGGACTCATCGCCGACGCAGTCTCCGCTGACGATGTCGAAGGGCTCGCCAGCCTGCAGCACGACACCCGGCGCCATCTCGCCTACCCGCAGTTTGGGACCACTGAGATCGAGCATGACCGCGACCTGACGCCCCGCAGCGTCCGCCGCCGCACGCACGGCTGCCAACCGACGTTCCAGGTCGGCACGCGAGCTGTGAGACGAGTTCAACCTGGCGACATCCATGCCCGCGTCGATAAGGGCACCCAGTATCCCGGGCGAGTCAGTGGCGGGGCCGATGGTCGCGATGATCTTCGTGCGTCGCATATGGTCTCCTTCGCCGTAGCATCCCCTTCATGCTACCCGAAGCCGCGCCGCGTGAGTCAGAGAGAACGGGGGCGCCCCGCAGAGCGCCCCCGTGGCTGATTACCTGATGTTGTAGAACGCATCCATGCCAGGGAATACCGCGGAGTCGCACAGCTCCTCTTCGATACGCATCAGCTGGTTGTACTTGGCCACACGGTCGGAGCGAGCCGGTGCACCGGTCTTTATCTGACCAGCATTCACAGCAACAGTGAGGTCCGCGATGGTCGTATCCTCGGTCTCCCCTGAGCGGTGGGAGATCACGCAGGTGTAGCCGGCTCGCTTGGCCATCTCGATAGCCTCGAGAGTCTCTGTCAGGGTCCCTATCTGATTGAGCTTGATAAGGATCGAGTTGGTCACGCCCATCTCGATGCCGCGGCTCAGTCTTTCAGTGTTGGTGACGAACAGGTCATCGCCCACCAGCTGGACCTTGCTGCCCAGACGGTCGGTGAGGAGCTTCCACCCGTCCCAGTCCTCCTCGGCCATTCCGTCCTCGATGCTCACGATGGGATAGCGCTCGACAAGGCCGGCCCAGAACTCCACCATCTCGGCGGAGGTCAGCTCGCGGCCCTCGCCTGCCAGGATGTACTTGCCGTCTTTGTAGAACTCGGTCGCGGCCGGGTCGAGTGCGAACATGATCTGGTCACCAAGCGAGTAGCCTGCCTTCTCGACGGCCTCGGAGATGATTTGCAGCGCTTCCTCGTTGCTGCCCAGGTCGGGCGCGAAGCCGCCCTCATCGCCCACGCCGGTGCCAAGTCCGCGATCGTGCAGTACCTTCTTGAGCGTGTGGTAGATCTCGGCACACATCCGCAGCCCCTCGGCGAAACTGCCTGCGCCCACGGGCATCACCATGAACTCCTGCAAGTCGACGTTGTTGTCGGCATGCGCGCCGCCGTTCAGGATGTTCATCATCGGCACGGGCAGCATGTGTGCGTTCGCACCGCCCACGTAGCTGTAGAGCGTGAGCTCGCACGACTCGGCAGCGGCCTTGGCCACCGCAAGCGACACGCCCAGAATGGCGTTGGCGCCCAGACGTGACTTGTTAGGCGTACCGTCCAGCTCCAGCAACAGCGCGTCCACGCCCCGCTGATCGCTGGCGTCAACGCCCATGAGCTCCGGCGCGATGATCTCGTTCACGTTGTCCACGGCGGTCAGCACACCCTTGCCCAGATAACGCGCCGAGTCGACATCGCGGAGTTCGACTGCTTCAAAAGCGCCGGTGGACGCACCGGATGGCACTGCAGCGCGGCCCCAGGAGCCGTCGTCCAGCTCCACCTCGACCTCCACGGTGGGATTGCCCCGGGAATCGAGGATCTCGCGTGCAACTATGTCGGTGATATAGCTCATCTTCACGGACTCCTTCATCTCTCACGTGCCGCTGTCAGCGGACTCCTTGTTCTTGGCCTGCTGCCATAGTTCTTCCATCTCGCCGAGCTCAAGGTCATGGAAGCTCACACCGCCTGCGGCGGCCGAATGTTCCATGTCCTCGAAGCGGCGCTCAAAACGCGAACACATGCGGCGCAGCGCGTCTTCGGCATCCACACCCAACTTGCGCGCGACGTTCACGACGCTGAACAGAAGATCGCCGACCTCATCCGCAACTTCATCAGAGCCCGGTTGAGCGGACTTGATCTCATCGATCTCCTCATGGACTTTCGCCCACACACCGTCGATGTCCTCCCAGTCGAACCCGGCCGAAGCGGCGCGCCTGGAGATCTTCTGCGCGTACATGAGCGCAGGCAGTGTGGGCGCAACGCCCGCAAGCGCGCTCTCGCGTGACTTCTCGACACGTTTGATCGCATCCCAGTTGCGCATCACCTGCGCCGAATCCTCCACCCGGACATTGCCGAAGATATGAGGATGCCGCCGCCGCATCTTGGCGATAAGGCCGGAGATGACATCGTCGATGGTGAAGCGGTCCTCCTCGGCAGCTATCTGCGAGTGCAGCATCACTTGGAGGAGCACGTCGCCCAGTTCGTCGGCGAGCTCGGCACTGTCGTCCGCGTCGATGGCCGCCAGCGCCTCGTACGCTTCTTCGATGAGGTGCTTGCCGAGCGATTCATGCGTCTGCTCCTGGTCCCAGGGGCATCCGTCGGGGCCACGCAAGACGGCGATGATGCGCACCAGCTCGTCGAAGCCCTCAGGCGTAGCGATGCGCGATGGGGAGACATAGATGGCCGTGTTGCGCAGAACTTGCTCGACACGCGAGAGCGCTTCGACATCCATGAGCCGGAGGTCGAACCCGCCGCCGTCGAGCCATTCAGCCGTCACCACCGTGTGGTCCGGGGCGTAGAACTCCAGCAGGCGCATTCCTACAGCGCGCGCGACAACGGAGTTGCGAACACCCGTGACTATCAGGTGCGTGTCTCGGCGAAACGCCGCGCCCAGCAAGGTACTGGCGTCAACAAGGTCGACATCAGCGGTGAGGTCGACATCGAGCGCCAGCAGCAGGACCTGGTATGGGGAGGCGATCGGGAACACGTCCACCCCGCCGCCGGCGCTGGTGAGAAGGCCCGAGATGACGCCCTCCCGGACGAACGGATATCCACCCGACACCAAAACGACGTCGCCCTTCTCGGCTAGGCCGAGAAGGGCTTGGACGATCATTCCCGCAGGAGCTTCAGCCGGAAGACCGAGATCGCCGTATGTGGATGCATCTATGCCAAGATCGGCCACGAACTGAGCTGCGTCATGTGCGCCGGAGACGACCACGACGGAATCGGCATCGCGAAGCCGCTCGACTGCCGCAGCATCAAGTTCGCCGCTCTCGTCAAGCTCCAGGCCAACGATAGCTATCGATCCCACTACAGTGCCCCCCGAAGTGGCCCGGTCCGCAAGCGTTCTACTCGTCTTCCATCTTCAG
>JBFHJN010000056.1:0-16353 GCA_041595875.1 Coriobacteriia bacterium | reverse complement strand
CAGCCCGGCAAGATCGTCCTCTGTGAGGAAGATGTCCCGGTTACCGTGACAGCTGGAACAGCCGTCCTCGGTCTGACGCGTGACGCGCTGGATGGAATGCGGCGTAGCGTACTTCCACGTGGGAACGGCATCGAGATTGCCGAGCGCATCCTCGCCGTAGAAGTCGAACGTGCTCTCGGCCACAGGTACGTGCCGGACGACTATGTAGTCCCAGGGACGGCTATCGTCCTGCGCGTAGTTACGACCGATGTTGAAGTCGAACCCGCTCGACTCGGTCTCGTAGAACGGCAGATCGTTGTCGTCCAGCGCTACGTGGCAGGCAGTGCAGTTGTTGTAGTCCTGCGCGTGGCAGACCTGGCACTGCAGATAGGTGTTGGCTTCCTCCGTAGCATGCTTGGAGTGCATCCCGATAGCCAGGAACGCATCGTCCTGCGGGTGGCAGTCCACGCACTTGGGAGCGTTAGGTGACTCGTAACGTGAGTCGTACTCCTCATCACCGTGCATCCACTCGACCGTGTGGCAGTCGACACACTGCATACCACCGGGGCTCCAGTGAACGTCGGCCTTCAGGACGGTCTTGTCACTTTCGCCCTTGCCTGTGTACTCCTTCTCGATGCGGCTACCATGGCAGCCCATGCAGTTGAGCGAGGAGTTCGGCTCGGCGTAGAACACGTGACCGCGTACAAAACCACCGTCGTTGAACTGCGGACGGGATACGTGGCAGTCACCACAGCCGGACACGTGACACGTGCCACAGTTGTTGGTCAGGCCCATGTTGACGGCCTCGGCATCGGTAGCACGCTCAAGCACGAGCGCCGAGGTGGTCGAAGAGACTGCAGCGGTATCGGCGTGCATGTTCGTTGCGAACGTCGAAGTCATCTCATCGTGACAGGGAGCACACACGGAATCGGCATATGCAGCCGACGGAAGCGGCTCCATACCCTCGTGAGCCTCGGCACGCGTCGTAGCGAACTTCTCGCCACCGTGGCAGTCACGGCAGTCCATCTTGCCGTGGGTGGTGTCAAAGAACTCAAGGCTGACGAGTACGGCGAGATCGGCCTCCACCGGAGGCAGTGATCCACCTCAACCTTCGCCAGAGCTCTCGGCCACCTCGACAACAGGCAGCGGGTCGGCGGCAAGATCTGCCTTCAGCATGTCGCGATCGGTATGGCATTCGGCGCAGGTCACCTGACCGGCCTCTGCCACCAGCGGCTCAGAGCTGCAGCCGGCAAGCACGAGTACGGCCATCACGGCAACAGCGATAAAGGCAACAGTGAGCAGTCGTTTGATGGTCACGGCCTACTCACCTCCATCATCAGCGGGGATGTAAACGGGCTTCTCGTTGGTGTGCATGGAATCGCGATGGCACACGGCACACGGTGCCTCTTTGGTGGGGTGATCGGCGGCGAACGCCTCATCAGCCCACGCGTCGTCGTGGCACTCCAGGCAACGCTCAGCAGGAACGAGTCCGGAGATATCCTCGGCCTCAGGCTGGACCGTCAGGTGCACGTAGGCCTCCTGAAGACCGCCGATATGCGCGACCATCTCGCCAACGAAACCGGGGTCAGCGTGGCAATCCAGACACGTTGCCGCATCTTCCTGCGCATGCACGGACGCGCGCCAGCCCTCCACCGAAGGCTCGATTTCGTGACACGACGCACAAAATCCTGGTGACGACGTGTACTCCAGTGCAGCGACTGCAACGACAGCAACCGCGAGAAGAACGCCTAGCCAGATATACAGCCGCTTTTTACGTTTGGGCGCTGCATCCTGGGCGACATCCTCCTCAGTCTTCTCCTTCACGAGCATCAACTCCCTTCAAATCCCCAGCTCAGCACGGACGAATGCCCGAACGAAGCACTTCCGATTGTAATGGTCGCCTGATCCAGCTCCTCCAGGTCGGCTCACCTAGAAACACGCTTTCCAGGTCCCTGGGCTGTATCGGCAGGCTATGATAGCTACTTTAGGAGACTGCTTTTGTATGAGGACAGCTTAACTATGCTGACATCATAACAAGGTTTTCGTGAATTGGCGAACAAACTCGATGGACGGCGTGGACCGCTTACCGCACAAGCGTCTCTACGAACGCGACCGTCGCCTCAAGTTGCTGGGCAGCCGATATGGCCGCCACGCCATCGCCCGGCTGTTCACCGTACGCTCCGAACTGAGCGTGGTTCGCGCCCTGCAGCTCCAGGAACACGGTATCCGCCGGCAGCAGACGGGCAGCGCTCTGCCACTTCTCAAGATCCCCGCCGTCTTCTGTGCCGCGGATCGAGATCACGGGGATGCCACTGTCGCTCAGGTCCGAAGAATCGGGCGGATAGGATGCGAGCAGGCACAGGCCCGCGATGGTCTCGGGGTTGTCCGCGGCAAAGACACATGCCATGGCGCCACCAAGTGAATGACCGGCTAAAAACCAGCGCTCCACGTCATCGTCTGAGCTCATCGCCTCCGAGGCCCGGTTGATTCCGAACACCGCAAGGTTCAGAGGCATTCGCACGATGACCACCACGTGGCCGTCTTCGGCGAGCGCACGTGCAAGTGGAGCATAGGAGCGATAGTCCACTCGCCCACCCGGGTAGAAGACGATCCCGGCACCGCTACGATCGCCCTCCGGAGCGAAGTGAAGACCGCTGTCGGTATCAGTGACCACGATACCGCCGGAACTGCGCAGCGCCTCAAGCGCCTCGGGAGCCGGGCCCAGTGGCGTCTCAGCCCAGACGACGAAGCCGAGCACCGCCAGTAGCACGACGGCAGCGATCACACGCAACGACGTCGCCCACCAGTGATGCGCGGTTTCGATCTTGCTCATCTTCGCCTCCATCGGGCTCCTGGAACACCCCGGGTTTAGGATACACTTGGACCCAGCATATGCCCGGCGAATCCAAGGGGGAACCGTGGACACTGCACCGAATCGCTTCTGCACCCAATGTGGCGCTCCCACTCAGCCCGACACAGCGTTCTGCACCTCCTGCGGCACCCAACTCCCCGTCGTCTCCACAGCAGCCTCCGCACCGCAGGTTCCGCCTGCACCGGCGCCTGCGCCACAGGCCGCACCCGCACCGGCAACGGCGCCCGAACCTGCGATGGCACCGATACCCGACCAAACTGGTGAACGGGTCGTCTCGGCGGCCGCGGGCCTCCGCATGAAGGCAGGGCTCATCAAGCGCGTGACCTACACGCTGGTGATGACCAACCACCGCATCCTGTTCGCTCAGTCCACACAAGAGATGATGAAGCAGCATGTGAACGAGGCGCGCGATAAGGCGAAGGCCGAGGGCGGCGGGTTCTTCAAGCAATGGGGCGCCCAGATCGCTTCCGGCTTCAATCTGGCTGACCGCTACCTTGAGATGGACCCGGCACAGGTACTGGCCGAGACACCCGGCAACTGGGCGCTGGACATCTCGCAGATCCAGAAGGTGAAGTACAAGGTGGGGATGGTGGGCGACAGCGATACCGCAAGCACGCCGGATCGGGTGACCATCAAGACGGCAGACCAGAAGTACTCCCTCGAGCTGTCCGGCGGAAGCACGAACTCCACCCGGCAGGCGTTCATCGAGGCGGGGCTCATCTAGCGCCACGCCCCGTGGGCCACATGCGTGCGGGGCGAGTCGGTCTGGGCTACGATGGCACGATGAACTCCCAGCCACTACTCCAACTGAACGACGCCCGCGTTGTGCGAGATGGGAAGACCATCCTGGACATCGCGGATCTGGCCGTCCGCGAGGGAGAGCGTATCGCGATTCTGGGCCCCAACGGCGCAGGGAAGTCGACGCTGCTCAAGCTCCTCACGCGCGACATCCTCCCGCTTGCGGGCGACACCCCGGCGATGCTGCTACGCGGACGCGAGCACTGGGATCTGTTCGAGGCACGCAAGCTCTTCGGTGTCGTATCGGATTCGCTCCAGGAGGACTACGACCGCAGGGTGGAAGTGACCGACGCGGTCATGTCGGGGTACTTCGGGTCGGTAGGGCTGTATCGTCGCGCGGACGTCACACCCGCCATGCGCGATCGTGTCACCGCGCTGATGACCGAGCTTGAGATCACGCGCCTCGCCGGGCAAACGATGAACGTGCTCTCCACCGGCGAGGCCCGCCGGGTGCTTATCGCACGCGCCCTGGTGTTCGACCCGCCCACGCTCGTGCTTGATGAGCCCTGCGACGGCCTGGACGCCAACGCCAGCTACCACTTCCTACGGACGCTCCGCGCGCTCCTGAAAGCCGGACGGGGGCTCGTGTTGATCACGCACCATATCGAAGACATCGTGCCGGAGGTCGATCGGGTCATCATGCTCAAGAACGGACGTGTGTTCGCGGACGGTCGCAAAGACGAGATGCTGACAGATGAGCGCCTCTCGGCACTGTTCGAGATCCCGGCGCAGGTCGAGAGTCGCGGCGGGGTCTATCGCCTCTGGTGATGTGCGAGCAGCTCAAGGCGTTGCAACCACCGTCTGGCGTGATCTTTGCTAAGCTTCCGGTATGAGCTCTGACAACAACACCCACGAACGCTACGAGGTCTCGGACCCGAGCATCTTGCTCGAAGACACGTGGGCCGAACCCTCCGAAGACCTGGGGCTGTGCGAGCGCTGCGGTGCCCCCCTTGTCCCCCACAGGTTCAGGTGCACGGCGTGTGGCATGCCTATCGCCATGTGTATGGGATCGTGCAGCGTGTGCGTCTCACCTCGCTGCGTGGGCGGGAAGCGCAAGCACTAGAGCGCGCGTGCGACCTGCGCTGCCAGCCGCACGTTGGAGTAGACAAGCTGCTTGTTCGCTTCCTCGCTCGCCCCGCCGGTCAGCTCATGGATGCGCGCCAGCAAAAACGGCGTGACCTCCTTGCCGTGTACTCCGGCCTCGTCCGCCTCGGCCAACGCCGACGCGATGACGCCATCAAGCATCTCCGGGTCGAGTTCGTGCTCCTGTGGTATGGGGTTGGCGACCACCGCCCCGCCTCCAAGAGCGAGCCCGCGCTTCGCGCGCATGAACGCGGCGATCTCCTCGGCAGATTCCACCCGCGCGTCCACGCCGAAACCGCTTGTTCGCGTATAGAACGCGGGGAACTCGTCTGTGCGATATCCCACCACGGGGACGCCGTGTGTCTCCAGATACTCCAGGGTCAGACCGATATCGAGGATCGACTTCGCCCCCGCGCAGACGACCGTGACATCGGTGCGCGAAAGCTCGATGAGGTCGGCTGATATGTCGAAGCTCTCCCCCGCGCCGCGATGCACGCCGCCGATGCCGCCCGTTGCGAAGACGCGGATCCCCGCCATAGCCGAGATGAGCATCGTGCCCGCCACGGTGGTTGCGCCGTCCGCGCCACGCGAAGCGAGCATGGCGATATCCCGACGGCTCGCCTTTGCGATCCCCTGCGCGGTTCCCAGATGCTCGATCTGCTCATCGGTGAGGCCGACAGTGGGGCGACCATTGAGGATAGCGACCGTAGCCGGGACGGCACCCTCCTCGCGCGCCACCCGCTGTGCCTCGCGGGCACACTCGACGTTGGCCGGATACGGGAAGCCGTGCGAGATGATGGTGGATTCCAGCGCAACAACGGGGGCTCCCGTCGCCAGGGCCTCGGCCACCGACGGCGCGATGTCGATACTCATATTCACTGTGTCCGCCTCTCTGCTTGCAAGTGTGCAGCTTCGGCAGTCAAAGCCTGACTGACCGTCCTCTCAGTAACCAGTGTGATACCCGCAACCGCCGATGCGAACTCCGCGGCGTCCCGGAGCCCCATTCCTTCCAGAGTCGCGTACGCGATGCCCGCCGCGAAGGCGTCCCCGGCCCCGGTGGTGTTGGCAATGGCGACATGCGGGGCGCTGACCGCGAACCTGTCGGCGGAGTTCGCGCAGTACACTCCCCGCTCGCCCATGCTGATGAACACCTCGCGGATACCGGCGTCGAGCAACACATCGATCCCCTTGTGGAGCCCGTCTTGAGTGTGCATGGACGCACCCGCCAGGACGGACGCCTCCAGCTCGTTGGCTTTCAACACATCCAGCCTGCCGAGAATACCAGCGGCCTTGACCGCTTTGGGGGCCGAGACGGGATCGAGGAGCTTGCGGGCTCCGGGCCACAGTGTCGACCCGTGCTCGAGCGTGACCTGCGGCAGGTTGGTGTCAAAGACCACCAGCGCGGGATTGCCGAGCCTCACCGCTACCTGGTCGAGGTATTGAGGCGTGAGATGCTCCAGGACACGCATGTCGTTTATGGCGACCTCAAGGTCGTGTTCGGCATCCATGATGGCCAGGTAGCTGGAAGAGCTCGCGCCCGGGACGACCAGCGATCCCGAGGTGCTGATCCCCATTGCTTCACAGGCCTCGATCAGCGCCAGGCCCGACGCGTCGTCGCCTACCGCGGTCACCAGGCTCACATCCACGCCCAGCCTGGCGAGGTTCTCGGCGATATTGCGACCTACTCCGCCGTGACCCATGCGTACATGCCCGGGGTTGGAGTCATGCGGGAGAAGAGCGGAATCGGGCAGGCCGATGATGTCGGTATTAGCGCCGCCAATCACCACGATGCGTCTTGCCATGGTCACATCTCCTCTCGGAAGTCATACCCGCTGATGGACACCGGTGGGCATGAAGCGCAGGCTGGCGCCCTCAGGGTATCGCCGTCAGCACCACCGCGATCAAAGCCAAAGCGACTCCCGCCCGTTGCATCCAGCGGAGTCTCTCGCCCAGGAAGATACGGGCAAGAAGCAGCACCACCACAGGGAACATGGAGCCCAGGACCGTTGCGACCGCCAGCGGACCGATCCGGATCGCGAGAAGGATGGTGACGTTGGCGAAGGCCTCGAACACCGCGGCGGCAATGATGGGCGATCGTGCGGCCTTGTCGGCGACCAGTCCGCGGCCCAAGACGGCAGCCAGGGCGAGCAGCATCACAGCGGATGTGACGCGCGCGACAAGAAGCGGCCAGAAACCGGATCCCGGAGTAGTGAACGACAGGGCGATAAAGCCCGTCCCGAAGCACACCCCGGCCAGGACAGAGAGCCCCAGCGACCTCGCCGACATCGTGCGTCCCTCGTCCTCCTCATGACCGGGCGCAAGGCTGACGACGACCACAGCTATGACGGCAAGCGCCAGGCCCGCGACGGAAAGCGGCCCCACGCGTGTGCCGCTGAGCAGGTCATAGAGAGCGGGGACCGAGCCGGACAAGCCCGCAGTGATGGGCGCAACCACTCCCATACGCCCGGAGGCCAGCGCAGCATAGAGCGCCGAGACACCCACGCCTCCCACGACCCCGGCGACCGCACCCCAGCCCAGATCGGCCGTGACGAAGTGAGCGCCCGGGCTGAAGAGCAACACAAGCGCGAACAGCCCTATCTCCAGGACGTGGGCATTGGCTGTGACCTTCACCGGCGACTCGCGACGGCTCGCAAGGCCGCCGAAGAAGTCGGATGCACCAAAGCCGAGCGAGGTGAGGATCGCGAGAACGGGTGTCAGCATGTGTCAGTGCCTCATGGTCGCAACGAGTCGGGTGGGATGTTGCAGCAGTCCAAGGGCCTGCTCGATCCCTGTCGTCATCACATCAGCTGCGCGTACCGCCTCGGCTGAGGCGCCCTCACCTGCTATCACGCAGACGCCCAGCGCCGCCTCACGCAGCATCGCGGCGTCGTTGGCTCCGTTGCCGATAGCCACTACCCCGGCGGCGCCCAGCTCACGAACGAACGCGAGCTTCTGCCCCGCCTCGGCTCCCCTCTCGATGATATGCAGATCGATTCCGAGGGCCGAGGCCATTTCTGCGGCCCTGCCACGGGTATCGGCAGTGATGGCGACCACATGCAGGGCGCCGGAAAGAACCGTGAGCGCTTCAGATACGCCCGCGACCACCTCACCGTCGAGCGTGAGCGTCCCGTTCACGTCCAGGACAAGGTGCTCCAGCTGCAAGGCGCCCCGACCGGGGATATCGATGCTCAGCATTGTCGTCGCCTGTACCTTCTATACGCTGAAGTGATTGCCGTGCGGATGCGCCTTGATGTACTCGACGGCTTCCTCGCACGAATCGGTCATATGGACAAGGTCGATATCACCCGGAGAGATAGTCCCCTCTGTCACCAGCTTCTCGGTGAAGAACTCCATCATGGGCCTCCAGAACTCAGTACCCATCGCGACCACGGGGAACGACTCCATCTTTCCGGTCTGGATGAGCGTGACAGCCTCGAACAGCTCGTCCAGTGTCCCGAAGCCCCCGGGCATGATGACGAATGCCCGCGAGTACTTCACCATCATCACCTTGCGCACGAAGAAGTGCTCGAACGTCATAACGCGGTCCAGGTACGGATTGGGGTCCTGCTCGTGAGGGAGGTGGATATTGGCGCCAAGTGACAGCCCGCCAGCCTCCTGGGCACCGCGGTTGGCAGCCTCCATGATCCCCGGGCCGCCACCGGTCATGACGCAGTAGCCCGCCTCGGCGAGTCTTCTACCCATGCCGCGCGCAAGCTCATAGTGCGGATGGCCCTCCGGGAAGCGGGCAGAACCGAACACCGTGACCATGGGCACGTCGAGGTTGAGGAACTCGAAACCGCGCAGGAACTCCAGGAAGATGCGCACCGCACTCTCGGTGTTCTCGGCATGTCCGTGTCCGCCGGCAAGGAACTCCGCTTCAGCGCCTACTACCTGCTCGAGCAAAGACGCCGGGTATGCGTCGAGGTCGTTGGGGTTGATCTCGCTCATGTGCTCCTCCTGCGATAAGGGATGAGCCAATCCTAGCAGCTTGTCGGTCACAAGAAAGCAGCCCTTCTCGCAAAGAGACTTGACCCTGACGTTACGTTAGGGTTTAGAGTGCGCCCAGGAGGTGATCGGGAATGGGAATGACCGTAGGCGATGTGGCCGCACTTGCAGGGATCAGCGTTCGCGCGCTGCATCACTACGACCGGCTTGGCCTGCTCTCCCCCTCGGAACGCTCGGATGCGGGATACCGGCTCTACACGGACGACGACCTCGCCACATTGCAGCAGGTCCTGTTCTACAGGGAGCTCGGGTTCTCGCTTGAGGACATACGCGAGGTCATAGACGACCCGGAGTTCGACCGCTTCGAGGCGCTCGTTTCACAGCGACGCCTGTTGGCCGAGAAGGCCGAGCACCTGACCCATATGATCGAAGCCATCGACAAAGCGATCGATGGCGCACAGAAAGGCATAACGATGAGCAAAGAAGAGATGTTCGAGGTCTTTGGCGACTTCGACCCCTCAGAGCACGAGAAGGAAGCCGAAGAGCGCTGGGGCGAGACCGACGCCTATCAGGAGTCGGCCCGACGCAGTGCTCGCTACTCCAAAGAAGACTGGGTGCGCTTCAAGGCCGAGAGCGACCAGATCAACACGGATGCCGCCGCGCTGATGGATGCCGGCGTTCCTGCCACGGACCCGCGCGCGATGGACATCGCCGAGCAGGCCCGGCTGCAGATCGACACGTGGTTCTACCCGTGCTCGCATGAGATGCATGTGAACCTCGCCGAGATGTACATCGCCGATCCCCGCTTCACAGCGACCTACGAGAAGATCCACGAAGGAATGGCGCTCTACTGGCACGACGCGATTATCGCGAACGCACAGCGATAGGCTGTATGCTTTGCGCATCGGATGAATCGCGAGAGGAACGCCATGCCCAAGAACGTGTCCGCTGAGAGCCCTCCCGGGCCCGCCGTCCTTGATCTCTCGATCGAAGCGATAGCAGGCGCGCTCTCCGGCGCAGTGCTGATGGTCGTGTTCGCGCTGGCGGGGCCGGCGCTCCTCGTGATGGTATTGGGCCCGGAACGCCTTGAGAACATCGAACTGACGCTGTTCGGGGCGCTACTCGGTCTGATCGTGGGCGCGCCACTGGGTGCCTGGTTTGCGGCTCGCCGTCGGGCGCAGCGCTTCTCGCTGACGCTCGCGTTCGGAGGCTCGTTTCTGGCTGCTGCCATGGCTATCACGCTCCCGACCGTCATCGCCGGGAATGCGGGAACCGCGGCTACGCCATGGATCGCCGCTCTTATGTGCACGCTAGGAACCGTCGTCTTCGGGAATCTGAAGACCTGGATGGGACGCTGACGTCAAGGAGGACGCAATGCCGCTGGTACGCATCGATATCACCGGGCCAAAGCCCGAAGCCTATAAGCGCGCTCTACTCGCGGGTGCACGGCTCGCTGTGACGAGCGCGCTTGGCGTTCCGGACAGCCGGGTCAACATACGGGTCTTCGAGGCTTCGCCGGAATGCGTGGATGTCCCCACATGCCGCACCGACCGCTTCACGGCCGTTGAGGTGCTGCTCTATGAGGGGCGCACGCCTGCGCTCAAGTCCGCGTTCATCTCGTCGCTACGTGACATCTACGCCGAGAACCCCGGGATCGAGCCTTCCGAGGTGACGATCTTCTTCCACGACGCGTCTGCCACCGATCTCAGCGTGCTCCCGGGTGAAGCCGAGACACACTGAGGTTCGCCACAGACGTCAGCTTCTGCGGTTCTTCTTGCGCTCGTTCTCGGTGAGGAAACGCTTACGCAGGCGGATGCTCTCGGGCGTGATCTCCACAAGCTCATCGTCCTCGATATACTCAAGCGCCTCTTCAAGCGTGAACGTCGTGGGCGGTGCAAGCTGGATGCCCTTATCGGCAGACGCCGCGCGCATGTTGGTGAGCTGCTTGGCCTTTGAGACGTTGACCACGAGGTCGTTGTCCTTGGCGTGCTCGCCCACGATCATGCCTTCGTAGCACATGACGCCGGGGCCCACGAAGAGCGTGCCGCGCGTCTGAAGCGCGTCCAGGCCGTAGGCCACGGACCTGTCCGTCGACATGGCGATAAGCGAGCCGTTGATCCGACCGCCAAGGTCGCCTTTGTACGGACCGTATTCCGAGAAGTGATGGAAGAGCGTTCCCTCGCCGCGAGTGGCGTTGAGGATGCGCGTGCGCAGCCCCATCACCCCTCGCGAAGGTATCTTGAACTCAAGGTGCACCATGTCATCACGCTGCACCATGTCGGTCATCTCACCGCTGCGGCTGCCGAAGATCTCGATCACCTTGCCGGCATGCTCGCTGGGGACGTCGACGACGGCCTGCTCGATCGGCTCGAAGGTCTTGCCGTTCTCCTTCTTGAGGATGACCTGCGGACGACCCACCTGGAACTCGTAGCCTTCCCGGCGCATGGTCTCCATGAGCACCGAGAGATGCAGCACGCCACGACCTGAGACTTCCATACCGCCCTTGTCCTCGGTCTCGACGATGCGCATCGAGATGTTGGACTCGGCTTCGCGGAACAAGCGCTCTTTGATCTGGCGGCCGCCGACGATCTTGCCCTCCTGGCCCACAAGCGGGCTGGTGGACGGAGCGAAGACGACAGACATCGTGGGCTCTTCCACGTGGATGGGGTCAAGCTGCACGGGATCCGTACGGCAGGTGAACATGTCACCGATGTCGGCATCGTCGATGCCGACCACAGCACAGATGTCACCGGCGTGGGCGGCTTCAGCCTCGACGCGGCCCATTCCCTCGAACGTGAACAGACCCTTCACGTTGGCCTGGTAGCGGGTCCCGTCGTTCTTGATGACCAGGATGCGCTCGCCGTTGGTGATAGTGCCCGAGAAGATACGCCCGATGCCGATGCGGCCAACGAACGATGAGTAGTCGATGGTGCACACCTGCATGGCCACCGGCCCGTTGGGGTCGCAGTCAGGCGCGGGTATGTGCTTGATGATCGCGTCGAGGAGCGGCTTCATGTCAGCGTTGTCGTCCTCGGGCTCGTACCGTGCGTAGCCGTTCATCGCACTGGCGTAGATCACGGGGAAATCAAGCTGGGAGTCGTTGGCGCCAAGCTCCACCATGAGGTCGAACACCGAGTCGATGACCTCGTGCGGACGTGCGCCCGGACGGTCGATCTTGTTGACGACGACGAACGGCTTGAGGCCGTTCTCGAGCGCCTTCTTCAGCACGAACCGTGTCTGGGGCATGGGACCTTCGAACGCATCAACGATCAGAAGCGCACCATCGGCCATCTTGAGGACGCGCTCGACCTCGCCACCGAAGTCAGCGTGGCCCGGCGTGTCGATGACGTTGATCTTGGTGTCGCCATACCTGATGGAGATGTTCTTCGCCAGGATGGTGATACCACGCTCGCGCTCCTGGTCATTGGAGTCCAGGACGCGCTCGGCCACCTGCTGGTTCTCTCGGAAGACATGGGTCTCCTGGAGGAGGCGGTCGACGAGCGTGGTCTTACCGTGGTCAACGTGCGCGATGATCGCGATGTTACGGATGTCGTTCTGACGCATGATGCTCCGAAGGTCGAGGTCGTGTATTCAGGGTGATGCCAGGGGACAAGCGCAGGCGCGGGGCCGATGTTATCGGCGACCCGCCCTGCCGCGACCGCCGGAGCGACCGCGACGGCCCATGACACCGCTGGAGAAGACCGCACGGTTCTTGCTTGGGACCGGTCGGTCGGCTGCGGGCACGATGCGGTCTTTGTACTCGAAGCCTTCGAGGTCTTCGCATACGATCGTCATGCCGATCTTCCGCTCGACGTCTTGCAGCTGCGCGTTCTCTTCGTAGGCAAGGAAGCTCAGTGCGCTACCGGAAGCGCCGGCGCGGGCCGTGCGACCGATGCGGTGTACGTAATCATCAGGGCTGTTGGGCATGTCGAAGTTGATGACATGCGTGATCTCGTCCACGTCGATGCCCCGGGCCACGACGTCGGTCGCCACAAGCACCCGCGTCTTGCCGGCCTTGAAGCTGTCGAGCGCGCGCTGACGCTGTGCCTGGCTGCGGTCGCCATGGATAGCAGCGGCACGGATGCCGTTGCGCTCCAAGGTGCGATGCACCCTGTCAGCACGGTGCTTGGTCCGAGTGAACACCAAGACGCGCTCAAGATGATCGTGCTTGAGCAACGCCACGAGCAGGTCGGACTTCTGCATCTGGTTCACGGGGTAGATGGCCTGGTGGATCTTCTCAACCGGAGTAGCGGTAGGAGCGGTCTCCACGCGCACAGGCTCGTGAAGCGTGGACTGCACCACACGCAAGACGTCGCTGGACATGGTCGCCGAGAAGAGAAGATTCTGACGCTTCTCGGGCAGCAGGCCGATGATCTTGCGGACGTCAGGCAAAAAGCCCATGTCGAGCATGCGGTCGGCCTCATCGAGGACGAACACCTCGACGCCGGAGAGATCGAGCACGCCACGGTTGTGGATGTCGAGAAGACGGCCGGGGGTAGCGACGACCATGTCGACGCCACGACGGATCTTCTGGAGCTGCGGCTCGTAGCCGACGCCGCCGTGGATGACCACGAAGCGATGACCGGTGAATCGTGCAGCGTCACGGGCGACCTCGCCGATCTGGAGTGCCAGTTCACGCGTGGGAGTGACGATGAGGGCCTTCAGACCCCCGCGGGGCTTGATGCGGTGCAGCGTGGGCAGCACGAACGCGGCGGTCTTGCCGGTACCGGTCTGCGCGCAACCGACAACGTCACGGCCCTGGATGATGTGAGGAATAGCTTCCCGTTGGATGGGAGTAGGTGATGTGTAACCCAAAGCATCCACGCCTTTGAGCAGGCGTGGTTCAAGGTCGAGCGATTGAAAAGTCATGAGTCTCCTGTACTGGGCGCCACCATTGGCGCTCAAGATTGCAGACGCAGCTGATCCGTGAAGCGCGCTGCATTCTGCAAGGCACAGGACAACCGAGTCTTAGGTATGGAACCGGACTACCTGGAGCAGTATGCATGCCAATGGCGAAAAAAGCCAGCACAACCTCAGACGACACGTCCGTCCACGAGGCGCAGAACGCGATCGGCACCCTCGGCCATCCGCACATCATGGGTGACCATGAGACACGTCATGTCCCTGCCCCGGACGTGTTCGCCCAGCATCGCCACGACCTGCGTCCCCCGCTCGGTGTCCAGGTTCGCTGTGGGTTCGTCCACGAGCATGATCTCCGGGTCGTTCATCAACGCACGGGCGATCGCCACTCGCTGACGCTCCCCGCCCGAAAGCTCCCAGGGAGCATGCTTGGCCCGCTCCCCGATGCCGAACTCCTCAAGCAACCCCAGGGCCTTCTCGCGATGGGCACGCGTGGCACGACCCGCGAGCCTTGGCATCAGAAGCAGGTTCTCCACGGCGCTGAGGTACGGAATCAGATGGTAGTCCTGGAACACGATGCCTATCTTGTCACGCCGATACAGTGCGGCCTCGCGCTGCGACCTCAGGTGGATGGGCTGCCCGTCGATGACGATCCGACCTGATGTGGGCTGCAGAAGACCCGCGACGATAGAGAGCAGCGTGGTCTTCCCGGAGCCGGAGGGCCCCAGGATAGCGAGCATGGAGCCGGTCTCCACACTGAACGTGACGTCCTCCAGCGCGGTGACAACACCGCGGCCCGAGCCGTAGGTCTTGCTCACATCGCTGACCTCAAGAAGGCTCATAGTCATGCCTCCTAATGCTCTGCGTGGTCGAGGGCGGTGGCCGGGTCGATCTTCAAGATGCTGCGCAGCGAGAACAGACTCCCCACGAACGCCATCAGATAGACGAGCGCCAGAGTCACACTCCAGCGATCCGGGCGCGGATCGAACGCCATCGCCGGCGGCATCGATGCACCCGCGCCAAGCGCAAGCCCCGTACCTAGAAGAGCTCCCGCGGTCACGAGCAACAGTATCTGCGCCAGCAACTGCCTGTACACGAACGCGTTGGATGCGCCCAGTGCCTTGATCGCGGCGATCTGACCCGTCTTGTGCAGCGTCGTTATGTAGAAGAACACGCCGATGACCAGTGCACCTATGACAAATGACACCACCTGGATGCCGTTCACCGCCAGCACCATGACCGGCATGCCGTTGCCCGCCAGGGCCGCTTCGTCGGGTGTGACCACGTCGAAGTCGTCGTCCAATGCGGCGGCCAGTTCCTCGACCGTGGTCCCCTCGTCCAGCTTGACCGCGGCGACCGATACATTGCCTTCCACGGCGTCGGTCACGTGGGTGGCAGACGGCAGCTCGGCATCGCTCGTCTCGGCCATCACGCCGAACATGGACGCCGCCCTCAGGTCCTCGTAGGTGTTCATGTTCACGTAGAAGACCGGCGCCATCACGTAGCGGCGGCTCTCGGTGAAGGCGATGACCGTGAGCTCCCGCCCGATGGGGGTCAGCGTGACCGTGTCTCCCACCTCGACGCCTTCGGAGCGCACCGTCTCGTCGACGATCGTCTCGCCGTCTTGGGGCATGCCGCCCACACCTTCGACGACCGGGAGCTGCTCGAAGTCGCCGGTCAGACCGAACGCGTGCGTGTCGAACGACTCCTCGGGCGCATCCACCGAGATATAGACGTGGCCCACACCGTACGCCTGGGCGACCCCCTCGGCAGAACGGATCTGCTCCACATCCTCGGTGGTCAGCAAGCTGCGCTCGAAGTTGAGGTAGGTGTCACCCTGGAAGACGAGCGCGTCAGCGTCGAGGTTGCCCTTTGCGCCGGTCATGCCCGTCACAAGCCCTTCGGACATAGCCGAGAGGGTCATCGTGAGAGCGACGACAAGTCCGATCGCAAGCGCGATCAACGCGAACTTGAGTTTGCTGTGGACTATCTCGCTCAGTGCGAGCACGGCTACCCCCTCGGCGATACAACATCTGCTCGATGATACCCGATGATGCCGCAGGTCACCTCACCGCATAAGAAGGGCGGCCCCGCTGGGACCGCCCTTCCACTGCATGCTATTTTGTTCGGCTCAGCGACTAGAGCTTGCGGACGTTGCTCGCCTGCGGCTTGCCGTTCTGGCCCGTCGTCACTTCGAACTCCACAGCCTGATTCTCATCGAGGGTCTTGAAGCCCTCACCCTGGATCTCGGAGAAGTGGACGAACACGTCGTCGCCATCCTCGCGAGCGATGAAGCCGTAGCCCTTGTCCGGGTTGAACCACTTGACGGTACCCTGTGCCATCTAAATCCATCCTCTCGCCCCTCGGGGCAAAAACAGAGCGACCTGACATTCCCGACGCGTCTGCTTTCAGACGCTTGCCATATAGACCCGGGGTGTCACGCCGCGAATCCTTGGGCCGTTGCTCGACCCAAGAAATAGTGTAAGCGAATCGGCATACGATGGCGATAGTCAGTAAGCCTCGTCGACCTGCAGCCAGGCGGGCACCTTGCTCCAGCCTTCCCGCAACTCGACCTTGTGCTCGCGGTAGCCCGGCTCATGCGATGCCACAAGCGCCCAGAAGGCCGCCGAGTGATCCATCCGGGCCGTATGGCACAGCTCGTGAAGCAGCACGTAGCGCATCACAGGGGCGGGCAAGAAGAGCAGCTGCGTGTTGAGGCTGATCGTCCCCTTGGCAGAACAGCTCCCCCACCTCGACCGCTGCCAGCGCATGGTTGCCTTGCTCACCAGATAACCGTGCTCATCTGCCATGCCCAT
>JBFHJN010000055.1:0-16429 GCA_041595875.1 Coriobacteriia bacterium | reverse complement strand
GGAGTCATCTCGTATGACGAACTTGATGGTGTCGCCAAGGGTGACGAAGCGGCGATGGTTCTCCTGGAATACTTGAGGCCCGCAACGACAACAAATCGTCGCCAGGAGATACGAAAGATGCTATTGGAGTACTGCAAACTCGACACATGGGCGACTGTCGAAGTGCTGCGCGTGATACGGGCAGAGTGCGCAGCATTGATGGAGTAGCCACGCGTCGCTCCTATCCCCAGTTCTCGATGTCCGGATCCAGGGCGACGCTCAGGTTGTCGTAGTCGAGTCCGCAACCGTGCAGCAGGGCATCACCACTGCCGCCAATGCGTGCAGCAGCAAGCAACAGATGGAGCGGTCTGACTGAAGGTTCTCGGCGCCGAGCCGCTTCGCCTCGTGCATGATTCGAGAGTTCATCAAGCAAAGACGTGTCAATACGACGGTCATCTGGCTCGGATTCGGCCAACACGTCCATGCACGCGTTCTTGAGAACAGTGGGGAAACTTCCGATCGCGAAGACTCTGAGTAGGTCATCAGTCGGTGCCAAGACGGCAATCACGATGTCGGCGGTCTCCAGAGCACCACGATGCGCACGCCGGGACAGTTCCTGGGATCTGACAAGCCTCGCACGCGCAGAGGCATCGAATCCATCTGTTGACATGGAACACACTCCCTTCTCGTTGCATTGTAGCGAGAGGGTGTGACACGCGATTGCTTCTCTGGTGACTGCGGGCAGCCTTCTCGGTATAGCCGACTACCGTATAGCTACAGTTCCATCTTCCCAAAGGCGCTACGCAACTACATTCGGTTCTAGTCAAGACGCAGGTGGGCGACAGTGTCTTCCGCTCGGTTCCTATACAAGCAGCTGCCTGTCAAGCCAGAGGTCGCGGGTTCGAGCCCCGTCACTCCCGCCACATAGACACTGAAGACCGGAAGCGATCCGCTTCCGGTCTTTTGCATTCCTGGGCGCTGTGCACCGCGTTCGAGCCAGCGCGGATGGCGTCCCCTTGCCGGTTGTGTATCCCGGCTCATCTTGGTAGGGTGCAGTAGTCTTAAGTTTGATAAACATCGAACGAAGTAGTATGCGACACTCGCATTCGAACTGACTCTGGAGGCTCGCAAATGTATGAGAAGGTAGCGAGGCGCGTTGCCGTCTTGATGGTGAGCGCAATGGCGTTTTCGGCATTGGCCGGTTGCGCGACGACCGTAGACGAGCAGACGCAGGAGACGCCTGAAGTCGCGGCTCCCAGCTTCGACGCGCAGGCGGCGATGATCGCCGCTGCCGATGAGCATCTTTCCAGTGCACCCGCCACCAAGATGACGCCGGAAGACGTGTACAACACCGTGGTGTTGGCCGGCGACCCGGGCTACATGTTGGTCGACATCCGGTCTGCCGAGCACTTCGCACTCGGTCACATACAGGGCGCCGTCAATGCGCCGTTCGCCGAGGTCTGGACCGAGGAGAACCTCGCCAAGCTTGATCCCGGCAAGCGGATCGTGGTGGTCTGCTACACGGGCCACACCGCTGCCGAGACGGCCATGTTCTACAACATGCTGGGTTACGACGCACTGCCCATGCAGTACGGTATGACCGGCTGGACGACTGACGAGAGCATCGTGGGCGCTGCCGTCCCCGAGCGCGTTGCGGGCGACTATCCCATGGTTCCCGGTGACGAAGACACCGGCGCGACCTATGATCTGCCTACTTTGGACGGCGACTATGCCGACTTGCAGGAGGCTGTCATCGCGCGCATGGCGGCGTTCTTCGAGGCAGGCAGTTCCCCCACTATTGCGGCTCAGGACCTGTACTCCATCGTCCAATCCGGGGATCCCGGCTACCAGATCCTCTCGATCCGCTCGGCAGAGGAGTATCTGGCAGGGCACATAGAAGGAGCCATCCAGGCTGATCTGACCGAGATGGGCAAAGAAGAGAACCTGACTCGCCTCGATCCCAACAAGACGATTGTCGTCTACTGCCACAGCGGTCACGGCGCCGGCCAGATCACCATGATGCTCAACCTTTTGGGCTACACTGCCATGGACCTCAAGTTCGGTGCGGCCGGATGGCAGGTCGACCCTGAGCTTGGCGGCAATGCGGGATATGACCCCGCCGACGTCACGGGTTATCCGGTGGTCCTTCAGTAGGGAGGCTTTTGTGGCAGCGCCGTTCGTGCAAGGCGTCGCGGTGGGCGGTAGTCTGATCATCGCGATCGGCGCTCAGAACGCCTTCGTACTCAAGCAGGGGCTCAAGCGCTCACACGTGTTCGCGGTCGTTGCTATATGCATCGCCTGCGACTGGGTGCTTATCGCTTTGGGCGCCGCGGGTTTCGGGGCGCTCGTCGCCATGTTCCCCAAGGTCACCGCTATCGCGGCCTGGGGCGGCGCGGCGTTCCTGTTCTTCTATGGCGCGCTGTCGTTTCGCTCGGCCATGACGGACCAGACGCTGGATGCCGAGAAGGGCGACAGCACCGTGGCCCTTTCCACGGTCGGGGCTGTGGTTGCCACTACCCTGGCGATCAGCCTGCTGAACCCGCACGTCTACCTGGATACCGTCGTGCTGCTGGGGAGCCTTGCCGCCCAGCATCCGGCATCGGAGCGCGTGTGGTTCACTCTGGGAGCCATGACCGCTTCATTCATCTGGTTCGTGGGACTTGGCTACGGTGCCAGATTGCTGGCGCCGCTCTTCGCCCGGCCGGTTGCCTGGCGGGTGCTCGATCTTCTTATCGGCGTGGTCATGTGGGCTATAGCCGGTTCGCTCGTGCTGGGTCAGCTCGCGTAGCAGCCGGTTTCAGTTCTCGCACTCCCGAGTTTCCCCATAGTTTCGGCATGGTGTACCCTTCCTCTACGCGCCCGTGCGATTGGAAGGGGCCCCACAGATGGCCGAGAACAGCCGAATCGGTTCCAAGATAGTCACCGTCCGCGAGTCTTTGGGGCTTTCGGCCTCTGAGCTTGCCGAGCGCAGTGGCTGTGAGCTCGCGATGATCGAGCAGCTTGAGGCTGGTGAACTGGCGCCATCGCTGGCACCCCTCATCAAGATCACACGCGCGCTGGGAATGCGGCTGGGTACGCTTCTGGATGACGACACCGAGGTGGGCCCCGTCATCACCCGCCGGGACGAGGCCGAGAGGGTCTCTCGAGTGAAGTCGCTCGAGACATCCAGCGATGCCGGGGTGCTGGACTTCTTCTCGCTGGCCGCGGGCAAGACCGCACGCCACATGGAGCCGTTCCTCATCGATGTCGCCCCCAGCGCGGCGCAAGACCACACACTCTCTTCTCACGAAGGCGAGGAGTTCATCTACGTCCTCAGCGGGGCCATCGAGGTGGAGTACGGTAAGCAGACGCACATTGTGGAGGCTGGCGACAGCATCTACTACGACTCCATCGTGCCGCACGAGGTCCGCGCCGCCGGCGAGTCGACCGCACGCATCCTGGCCGTCGTCTACGCACCGGTCTAGGGGGCGACGATGGCGCTACATTCAGATCTCACCATCGGGCAGTACTTTGAGCAGCGGGTTGCTGCCGATCCCGACCGCGACTTCATCGTGTATCCCGACCGCGACTTGCGCTGGACGTACTCGGAGTTCAATCACCGGGTCGACCGGCTCGCCAACAGCCTTCTGGCGATCGGCATCGGCCGCGGCGATCATGTGGGAATCTGGGCACGCAACGTGCCCGACTGGCTCACGTTCATGTTCGCGACCGCCAAGATCGGCGCGGTGCTCGTGACGGTCAACCCGGTCTACAAGGCGCATGAGCTGGCCTATGTCATCAAGCAGTCGGACATGAAGGCGCTGGCGATCATCGATGCCTTCCGCGACGTGGACTATGTGCAGATCCTGCGCGACCTGGTCCCGGAGGCTGCCACCCAGCAGCGCGGGCACCTGAACAGCGCCGAGTTCCCCAAACTGAAGTCGCTCATCTACATGGGTCCCGAGAAGCACCGCGGCTTCTACTCCATGCCGGAGTTGCTGCTTCTGGGCGAGCATACGTCCGATGACGCTTTGCGTGAGCTCACCGCCAGCCTGGATGCCGACGACGTCATCAACATGCAGTACACCTCCGGTACCACCGGCTTTCCCAAGGGTGTCCAGCTGACGAGTCGCAACATCTTGAACAACGGCTTCTACATCGGCGAACGTCAGAAGTTCACTGCCGAGGACAGGCTCTGCCTGCCGGCGCCATTGTTCCATTGCTTCGGTTGTGTCCTGGGCGTGCTCGCCATCCTCACGCATGGCGCGACGCTGGTCATGGTGGAGTCTTTCGACCCCGTCATCGTCCTTGCGGCCGTTCAGAAGGAGCGGTGCACCGCGCTTTACGGGGTGCCCACGATGTTCATCGCCGAACTGGCGCACCCGATGTTCGACATGTTCGACCTCACCTCGCTGCGCACGGGCATCATGGCGGGCTCGCCGTGTCCTATCGACACGATGAAGCAGGTCATCGACAAGATGCACGCCAGCGAGATCACCATCGCGTACGGGCTCACCGAGGCGTCCCCCGTGTTCACGCAGACGTCCACCGACGACACGATGGAGCGGCGCTGCGAGACCGTGGGTACTGCGATGCCCGAGATCGAGGTGCGCGTAGTGGATCCGGATACCGGCGAGGACTGCCCTCCAGGCGTTCCCGGCGAGCTGCTCTGTCGCGGCTACAACGTCATGAAGGGCTACTACAACATGCCCGAGGCGACCGCCAACGCCATCGATCGCGACGGCTGGCTGCACTCAGGCGACCTGGGGACCATCGACGAGCACGGCTACTATCGCATCACCGGCCGTATCAAGGACATGATCATCCGCGGTGGCGAGAACATCTACCCCCGCGAGATCGAGGAGTTCCTCTACACGATGCCCGGTATCGAGGACGCGCAGGTCGTAGGCGTTCCGGATGCCAAGTACGGCGAGGTCGTGGGCGCGTTCGTGCGTCGCTCGGCGGGTAGCGATGTGGCTGAGAGCGACGTGCAGGAGTTCGCGCGTGCGCGCATGGCCCGCTACAAGTGCCCAAAGTACGTGTGGTTCGTGGACGAGTTCCCCCTGACTGCAAGCGGGAAGATCCAGAAGTACAGACTTCGCGACATGGCCAAAGAGAACCTGGGCGTGAATCTCTCGGTCTTTGCCGGCGAGAACGATGCGAACCGATAGGGTGTGATCCGGTGAAGACCATGGATAAGCCGATGTATGAGATCCGCTGGCATGGCCGGGGCGGCCAGGGTGCTGTCACGGCCGCCAAGATCTTGGCCGGTGCTGCGTTCCTCAGCGGGTGGAAGGGCGTCACCAGCGCCCCGTCATTCGGTGCCGAGCGTCGCGGGGCTCCTATCACCGCTTCGACCCGGGTAGCCTCCGAGGAGATCCGAATCCTCTCGCAGGTCAGCACACCGGATGTCGTCGTCGTGCTGGACGACTCGCTTATCGGTGTGGGACGCGCGGCTGCCGGCATACAGCCCGGCGGCGTGATGATCGTAAACACGGTCAAGCCGGTGGCCGAGCTGGGCGTTGACGCGGGCATCAGGGTCGTCACCGCGGATGTCACCGGCTCAGCCCTTGCCGCAGGCGTCGTTGTGGGTGGGCAGCCTATGGTCAACACGGCCGTTCTCGGCAGTATCGCTGCCGCCACCGGCCTGGTCACGATGGAAAGCGTGGAGGCGGCGATCGCAGAGGCGTTCCCTCCGGGTCCTGCAGCGAAGAACACCGAGGCCGCCAGACTGGCCTTTGAGTGCACGAAAGCGTGAGGAGCGAGATGAGCGAACACGAAGTCTCACAGTCCAGGCCCAGTATCGGCGAGGCCGGCGCAACGGGCGACTGGCGCAACGACTATCCGGTGATCTTGGCCGAGACGTGCGTCGCGGCGAAGAAGGGCTCCCTTACGTGCCAGATCTGCTGGGGCCACTGCCCGGACGCGTGCATCGTGCAGGGGATGCCGCCGGTCATCGATCTTGTGTACTGCAAGGGATGTGGCATCTGCGCGCAGGTCTGCCCGCATCACGCCATCGAGATGCGTCCCGAGGCCGAGCACGGCGTCTGCGCCACCGAGGAAGGTGAGGTCCGATGACGACGAAGGTCATCACCGGCAACGAGGCTGCAGCCCTGGCGGCGCGCCTTGCCCGGGTGCAGGTCATCGCGGCATATCCCATCACCCCGCAGTCGCCGGTGGTCGAGTCCCTCTCGGCATGGGTCGAGAGCGGCGAGATGCCTGCGGAGTTCGTGACCGTTGAAAGCGAGCACTCAGCGCTGACCGTGTGCATAACGGCATCGACGGTGGGCGCCCGTGTGTTCACGGCCACCAGCGCCAACGGGCTCGCGTACATGAACGAGCAGGTGTGGTGGGCGGCCGGTGCCCGGCTCCCCATCGTCATGTGCATCGCCAACCGCGCCATGGCTGCGCCGTGGAACGTGCTCAACGACCAGCAGGACTCCATGTCCGAGCGTGACGCCGGCTGGATCCAGCTGTACTGCCGCAACAACCAGGAGATACTGGACACCACCGTGCAGGCGTATCGCATCGCCGAGCGTGTGAACGTCCCGGTGATGGTCTGCTACGACGGCTTCTTGCTCTCGCACACGCTCATGCCCGTAGACATCCCATCTGCCGAGCAGATCGATGCGTTCCTTCCGCCCAGAACCGATCCGCTGCAGGTCGTTGACGTGAACGACCCCCGCAACATCGGACCGGTCACCATCGCTGACCCGCGTGCAGACGCGGATGGCGTGGTGCGCCCGGGCTATATGGAGTTCCGCTCCCTGCATCAGGGTGCGCTGCTCGAGGCGCTCGAGGTCATCCCCGAAGTCGACGCCGAGTACGCCTCGGCAACCGGCCGTGCGTGGGGCGGCCTCACCTGGGAGTACATGCTGGAAGATGCCGACGTCGCGGTCGTGGCGGCCGGCAGCCTCACCACTCAGCTCACGCTGGCCGTGGAGGCCCTGCGTGCCGAAGGCGTGCGCGTAGGCGTGCTGGGCATCCGCGCGTACCGCCCGTTCCCGGCCGCGGAGCTGCGCGCGCGACTTGCGGGCAAAAAGCTCGCCGTCGTCTTCGACAAGGCCCTCAGCTACGGCTACGAAGGCCCCATCGCCGCCGATCTCAAGGCCGCCCTCTACACCGCCGAGAACCGCCCGGCCGTCTTCGGCTGCGTGTGCGGCCTGGGTGGTCGTGACGTGTCGCCTGAAGATCTTGCCGGGGCCACGCGTCGCGCTGTTGCCGACTTTGACGCAGGGGTGGCCGAGCGCACGCCTGACTGGATCAACCTGCGGCCTGAAGGGAGCGCGTCATGACGCGTATCGCCGAGCTTCCCTCCAACGAGTACGTGCTGCCCGGGAACCGCGCATGTGCGGGCTGCGGTATCGGTATCGGCCTGCGGGCCATCACCAAGGCCCTCGAGGGCAAGATGGTCATGACCGTGCCGGCCAGCTGCCTGACCGTGCTTGGCGGCATGTATCCCACCACGTCGGTGGACGTCCCATGGATCAACGTCGCGTTTCCCAGCAGCGCTGCAGCCGCCGCCGGCGCCGCAGCGGGCTTGCGCGCGATGGGCAAGGCGGGGGAGGCGACCGTTCTTGCGATGGCCGGTGACGGCGGTACAGGAGACATCGGCATCCAGGCGCTCTCAGGCGCGGCCGAGCGCAATGATGACTTCATCTACCTGTGCTACGACAACGAGGCGTACATGAACACCGGTACGCAGCGTTCGGGCCTCACGCCGCATGGCGCGCGCACCACCACTACCTGGACGGGCAAGCGAGAGAATCCCAAGGACATGCCGCGCATCATGGAGGCGCACAACGTTCCTTACGTCGCATCAACCAGCGCTGCATATCCCACCGACGTCTACGACAAGGTCGTCAAGGCGCGGGGCATCCACGGCCTGCGCTACATCCACATGAACACGCCGTGCCCCAGCGGCTGGAACTTCGACCCCAAAGACACGGTCCGCCTGGGCAAGCTCGCAGTGGACTGCGGCATCGTGGTGTTGTACGAGATCGAGGGCGGCGTCTTCCGCCTCACCGGCAGGAGCGCGCAGCTGGCGAAGTCCGGAAAGCCGCTCACTCCGGTGGCCGAATACATCGCCACGCAGGGACGCTTCAAGTCCATGGATGCCACGGCTATCGCCGAGGTCCAGGCATGGGCCGACGCTCGCTGGGCGGGCTATGTGGAGCGCAACTCGATCGGCTAGGTAAGGCTCGCTCGCTTGAGGAACTGCGCTACGCGCACGTCCTCTCCCCGGATGTGCTCTTGCAGCCATCCGGCAACGAACGGTGCGATCTTGCTGGCTGCCACGCGCTCTCCATTGAAGTAGCGCGCAGCAAGCGCCATCGTCTCGCGGGTGAGATGCTCATGAAGAGAGCGGTGTGCGGCCATGCCGGGATAGTGCGCTTCGGCCATCAGGGCTTCCTCGTCGGTGAAATGCTCGACGACATAGTCCGTCAGGCCGTAGATCGCGTTCTCCACGGTGTCGACGTCGTAGTCGTCTCCGCCCAGGGCGTCCTCAAGCTCGTTCGCAAGCGCGAACAAGCTGCGGTGCTGCGCGTCGATGTCGTCATGGCCGGTCTCAAGGCTTGCCTCCCAGTCAAAGTGCATCGCTTGTCCTTCCCTGAGGGGAACGGCTCTCTGCTCTGTCGATCAGTTCGCGTCCTGAATAGGATACGGCAGGTCGAATGTCCCCTCGGGGACTTCGCCGCCCACTTCCACCGAGGTGAGGATGCGTCGCGACACCTGAAGGTCGCCGATAGAACCGTCATCTTCCGGCACGCAGCCGCGTGTGACGATGCCGGTGACCTGGCCATCGGTGAGCAGGTACGTGGTGTCTTCGGTGTACCAGCCGTTGGATGAACCCGCAACGGCGTATGTCTCCTGGACGACATACTTCATCCGGATAGCGCCGGTCTCTTCATCGATCCCGTCCTCGACGGCGGCCTTTGACGGTACCGAGAAGTTCCTGAGGTAGTAGGAGGCGTCGGCGACCGATGGCTCGCAGATCTGGTCCGCATGCTGGACGAAGTACGCGTTCACTCCATCGGGCGTCTGGATCGACCGGATGAGCTCCCCGTCTTCGTAGAGGTCATAGCGGATCAGGTCTCCGGCCAGCCAGAACTCGCCGGTCTGCACAAGGACCCTGCCGTCCGCGAAGGTGGTCGTCAACTCGAACGAGCCCGTCCTCGTGTCGGCGCGAGCCCACTCATCCAGCGTCGGATCCACGGTGGTCTCTGCGACCTGCTCCTCGACGGGCTCCGCGGGCGTCTGTGTGCTGACGCTCTCCAGTAGAGGGCAACATCCTGTTGTGGTCGAGAGTACCAGTGCGAGGACGGCGGATATCACCGCAAGAGTCTTTGCTGACGCGTGGACACGCATGACGTTCCCCCTTGGCTCGTCGGAATGTTCCAGCACCATTCTACCGTGTCGTTCAATGACCGCTTGTACTCAAATGCGTGTTTGAGTATTCTCGGCGCAACTGCAGCGTTTGCCATGGGAGGCCGGGATGTCGGACAACGGAGTCTCTGACAAGAAGCGCATGGGTGTGTTCGAACGCTATCTCACCTTGTGGGTGGCGCTCTGCATCGTGGCTGGAACCACGATAGGCAACGCCTGGCCGGGTGTGGCTGACTGGCTCTCCAGGTTCACGTACGCGCAGATCTCGATCCCCGTGGCGGTCCTGATCTGGCTGATGATCTATCCCATGATGCTGCAGATCGACTTCGCTTCGCTCAAACGAGTGGGGGAGCGCAAACAAGGACTCGTGGTCACCACGGTCACGAACTGGCTCATCAAGCCGTTCACGATGTATGCCATCGCCTGGTTCTTCTTCAACGTGGTGTTCAAGCAGTGGATCCCGGTCGAGCTTGGCCGAGAGTACCTGGCCGGTGCGGTCCTTCTCGGCGCGGCACCGTGTACGGCTATGGTGTTCGTGTGGTCGTATCTGGCCGACGGCGATCCCGCGTACACGCTCGTGCAGGTGGCCGTGAACGACCTTATCTTGCTGGTGGCATTCGCACCTATCGTGATGTTCCTCCTGGGCTTGAGCGATGTCGTGGTGCCGTATGACACCGTCATCCTCTCGGTGGTGCTGTTCGTGGTGGTGCCTCTGGCGGCGGGCTGGTTCTCGCGCGTGAACCTCATCCGGCGCAAGGGCGAACAGTGGTTCAACGATGAGTTCTTGCCGAAGTTCGGCCCCACCACGATCGTCGCCCTGCTGGCAACGCTGGTCATCATCTTCATCTTCCAGGGAGAGACGATCGTCTCGAACCCTGCGCACATCCTTCTCATCGCTGTCCCGCTGATGATCCAGACCTACCTGATCTTCGCTCTCAGCTACGGCTGGGGGTGCGCGTGGCGGCTGCCGCATCAGGTGGCGGCGCCGGCGGGGTTCATCGGGGCCAGCAATTTCTTCGAACTTGCGGTCGCGGTGTCTATCGCGCTCTTCGGGCTTTCTTCGGGCGCCACGCTTGCCACTGTGGTGGGCGTGCTCGTCGAAGTCCCGGTCATGCTCTCGCTTGTGTGGATAGCGAAGCGCACGACCGGGTTCTTCGGCTCATCAAAGAGTCAGCCCTAGACGGGGACGAGCGTGTTGGCGAACACGAGCCATGCGAGCAGCGATTTCGCTACCAGGCTCAGCATGATGTAGGTCGCCTCGCCAAACAGGTAGTCGCGCCACGGTCCGATCTTCTTGTACTGCAGCACCATGTTCAAAGCGAAGCTGTTGAAGAAGATGAACATCGTCACGAAGATCCAGTAGACGAACGCCGGCGGACTGGCGGAGGTGGTTGGCGACCACACGTAGATGCCTATGACGATCCATGGCACCGCACCCGCGATGCACCCGAAGATGAACGACAGCCAGTTCGGGTTGCCGGGCTGTTCGTACTTCTCGGTCAGCAGGCCGAACAAGATCATCATCGAGTTGACCGCGAAGATGGCGATAAGCGCCGCGATATCGAAGATCCCGGGGAGCAGCGCGATCAAGACCACCATCAGCGAGGAGCTGAGCGAGTACTCGATCCAGCGCCCGTAGTTGCGGTTCTTCTGCAGGTTGGCCTTGTACCACTCAAAGACCCCCGGCGACGCGATGATGAAATGCGCGATCGCCGAGAGGAACACGAACGTTGCCACCGCAAGTCCCAGCGGGATCTCGAACAGCACCTCCGGGGCGGTCAGGGGACTGCCGGGAGGGCCCTGCATGAACGTGGCCGTCACAGGTAGCTTGAAGTCGTTGCTGAGCGCAACGATCGCGATACCCTGGCCGGCATGGAACAGGCCCATGATGACGTTGTAGAGCCGAAGCCGTTTGAACCGTCGATCTGTGTCAGCCATCGCGTGTCCTTTCAGCAAGACTCACCGGGGGAGCATCTCTCAAGCGTATGTACCCGTTGTGTTCACAGGCGCACTGAGCGGTTTCCACGCCGGTGCTGCGGGTATGCACACTTGTGCCGGTTCACGCCCTTCTCGCGGGCCAGGAAGGACCGGAGAGGCGATCGCTATGAACAGATCCGAACGTGTCTTTGTGCGGCGCATGGTGGCGGCGCTGGTCGTGCCCCTGTTGCTGCTGTCGGCCATGCCGGTCCTTGCGGCAGATGTCGGCCTTGCTGCCGAACCCGCGAACGATGATGTTCCGGGTGATTCCCTCGTTGCGCGTTCCGCTACGTTCACCGGCACACTCAGTGCGCTGGATTCAGACGATGTCTACTACGTGGATCTGGTCCAGGGTGAGGTGCTCGCTGTGAGCATCAGCGGGCCTTCCAGCTGGTACTTCGACCTCTTCCTCTTCGGCCCGTCGACCACCTCAATCTATGCGCAGGACGCCGAGTTCCTCGTCAGTAGCGACGCAACAGGCGAAGGTCCACCGTATGACCCGTATCCCTATGAGCTGCAGTGGTTGGCCGAGACGACCGGACGCCACTATCTTGACGTCTATGCCTTTGACGGCTCCGGTACCTACACCATCACCTGGCGCATAGTCCCGCCGGACAACAACGAAGACATCCCCGGCAGGTCGCTCACGTCATCGCCGGTAACGGGCTGGGTGGGGAGTCTGAGCGATGTCTCCGACGTGTATGCGGTGACACTGTCTGAAGGACAGGTCTTTCGGGCGTCTGTCAACACCGGTGCCCCGGGGCTGTGGGTCGAGCTCTTCCTCTATCGCCCCACGGCGACCAGTGTCAACGGCGACTTTCCCGTCGCTTACGGGGACTTCGGTGCGCGCACCGTGCCGGACGGCTTCACGTTCCTGGTCCCACCCGGCGGCACAGGTACGTACTACCTCGAGGTCTTCGCGGTGTCGTCTTCCGGAGACTACACCCTGACTCACAGTGTCGATCCGGGTGCCAGACAGCTGCGGCTCTACGGCGCCGATCGATTCGACACCGCCCAGGCGATCACCCGCTCTATGGCTGTGACCTCCGATGTGGCCATCGTCGCGACGGCCCGCAACTTCCCGGACGCGCTTTCCGCCGCCGGTCTTGCGGGAGCCTATAACGCGCCGCTCGTGCTCGTCGATACCAACACCGTGCCCTTCTCGGCGTATGACATGTTGAGGCTGCTGGAGCCCGATCGGATCATCATCGTGGGTGGGACTGCGGCGGTGAGCTCCTCGGTTGAGACCGAGCTGAGGACTCTCGCGCCCAGTGTCCGGCGCCTTTCCGGAAGCACGCGATACAGCACCGCCCTCGCGGTTGCCAGAGAGATACGTTCCGTGGTGGGTCATGCCGATGAGGTCTTCCTGGCCCGGGGCGACCAGTTCCCCGATGCGCTTGCAGCCGCACCGCAGGCGTTCGCGCGCAAGATGCCCGTGCTGATCACGCCACCGGGCTCTCTGGAGAGCGGTGTGGCGGCGTTCATCAACGAGAGCGATGTCTCCCTCGTGACGATACTGGGCAGCACGCAGGCGATATCTTCAGGCGTCCAGTCTGCCGTGGATGCGCTGAACGGCGGGGCGACAGATGTCGTGAGACTCCAGGGTGCCGACAGGTACGCGACCGCTGCCAATATCGCGGCCAACGGCGTCCGCCGGGGATGGGTCGATTTCGAATGGGTGGGGGTAGCCACCGGCACCAACTTCCCGGACGCATTGGCGGGCGGCGTGTGCATGGGCTCATACGGTGGCGTTCTGTTGCTCACACTGCCAACCAGGCTCTCGTCTCCTACCTCAGACGTGCTTGCCCGGTATGGCCCCGCAAGTCATATCGCGGTACTTGGCGGGACCCAGGCGGTGAGCAACAGCGTGTATTCTGCGCTGGGTGACCATGTGCTCCCGTAGATGAGTGCTTGACCGCGCTCCGCCCCGTCGGTACCATGTTCCAGCACCACAATGGCCAGGTAGCTCAGTTGGTAGAGCAGCGGATTGAAAATCCGCGTGTCGGCGGTTCAAGTCCGTCTCTGGCCACCATACGAACTCACGAAGGCCCTGCCGATCTGGCGGGGCTTTCTTGCGTGTCTGCCTGCGGATTCTCCTCCGCTACGCCGCTTCGCTCCGTGAATCAACCACGAAATCGTTGGTTGAAAGGCTCTGCCGACTGAGCCCCGAATTCAGTGTCTTCGGTACACACACGGTACACCGGCTGTACACCGAGATAGGGCACTTGTGCCGAGCAAGAGGCGAGTTGCGATGGATGCTAGTACTTGCGCTGGGCATGCCAGAGAGGTGATCCAGCACGCTAGGGCGTGTCGGCTTGACCTGCAATCATTACGGGATTGAGTGTCTTCGTGTCGGCGCATCAAGTCCGTCTCTAGCCACCATGTCTTGACGAAAGCTCCACCGATCTTCGTGGGGCTTTGTTACATCGTGAGATGGGATCGGTCCTGATTACCTGATAGTGCAGCCAGGCGAGCGCTGTCTACTCGATTTCGACGTGCGATCCATCGCAATATGGTGGGTTCTTAGTGAGTCCGCAGTTGCATATTGCCATAGTGCCGGCTGCCTTGACCTCGAACGCGAGTGGTCCGATGTCAGTACTCTCGTGAGAGCCATCGCAGTATGGAACGGTCTTGGTCTTACCGCACTGGCACCAGTAGTAGGTACCTGCATCCATCTCGGCCATCAGCGGATGGCTCGTGGCTTCGTCGTTCTCGAACCGTGACATAGTTGTCTCCTCACCCTCCATATGGGTCTACACATGCCACTTCCTGTCTTCCCGAAGGCTGTACAGCTGTACCGGCGCATGACGTCTGGCCTTCCGATCTGCGACAATTGATATGAGTCCCGCTAGCCGTGTCTGCAGCACCGCTGTGTTCCTCGGCTACACTAAAGGGCACAATGGAGTCAGGGTCGTCCCTCTCACGGAAGAGAGCCTTAATCGATGCCCGCACTCGATATCAGGACTCTGTTCTTCAGCTCCATGGTGCTCATGGCGCTGAATGTGGCCGTGATGCTTCCCATCTGGTGGCAGAACCGCGATCGCTCCACGGGGACGATATTCTGGCTTCTGAACGCCATCTTGCAGCTGGTCGCTGTCGTCCTCTTCGCATTCCGGGGCGTGATCCCTGACATCATCTCGGTGATAGTGGCAAACGCGATGGTGATCGGCGGAACGATCCTTCTCATCATCGGGCTGCAGTACTACCTGAACCGTCGCACCTCACAGGTGCATAACTACGTGTTACTCGTCGTGTATCTGAGCATCCATGCCTACTTCACGTTCGTGCAGCCCGATCTGACGGTGCGCAACATCAATTCCTCCCTCACGATGGCGCTTGTGGCCGTCCAGGGCGCGTGGCTGCTGCTGCACAGGGTCGAGCCTGAACTCCAGAGGGCCACCCGCGCCCCGGGAGTCGTCTTGTCGGGTTTTGTGCTCGTGAGCCTGGTGCGGGTCCCGTTCGAGTTCGTGGGACCGCAGGGCAACGACTTCTTGAGCGCGGGGTTGGTGAGCGGGCTTGCCCTTGTCGGCTGGCACGTCTTGTCCGTCGCATTCACATTGAGCGTGCTGCTCATGGTCAACCAGCGTCTGGTGCTGGCACTCGAACGGGACATCGCAGAGCGGGAGCGCGCCCAGGCTGCTCTGGAGCTCAGCGAGGAGCGGTTCTCCTCGGCGTTCCATACGTCACCCGACGCGGTCAACATCAATCGCCTCTCAGATGGTCTGTTCATGGAGGTGAACAGGGGGTTCACGGATCTCACCGGGTACACGGTTCAAGATGTCGAGGGTAGGACCTCGGCCGACATCCGGATATGGAACGATCTGGCGGACCGTGAGCGCCTTGTAGCGGGTCTTTCGGCAAACGGCCGAGTGAACAACCTTGAAGCGGTGTTCCGGCGCAAGGACGGTACCACCTCGATCGGGCTTATGTCCGCGCGGCTCATCGACATCAACGGCGAGCAATGCATCCTGTCCGTCACCCGCGACATCTCGGAGCGCAAGTCGGCCCAGGAGGCGGTGCGTCGCAGCGAGCAGTGGCACAGGACGATCTTGCAGACAGCCATGGACGGATTCTGGCTTGCAGATACAGAAGGCCGATTGCTTGAGGTGAACAAGACCTACTGCCGCATGTCCGGGTACAGCGAGTCCGAACTGCTGTCGATGCGGATAGCGGACCTGGAGGCCGCCATGGACGCCGTCGCGGTGACCGCGATGATAGAGATGACCCGGGAGCGTGGCGAGAACCGCTTCGAGTCACAGCATCGCCGCAAGGATGGCAGCGTCTTCGACGTCGAGATAAACGTCCAGTACCGTTCTGAGGGGGGCGGAAGACTCGTCGCGTTCATACAGGACGTGACCGGACGCAAGCGCTACCAGGATGAGATCATGCGCCTCAACCAGAGTCTTGAGATGCGCGTGCAGGAGCGGACGCAGGCTCTCATGGCCGCGAACACGGAACTTGTGGAGGCCAACGTCCGCCTCGACGAAGCAACACGTGCCAAGAGTGCTTTCCTGGCGGCGATGAGCCACGAGCTCCGCACGCCGCTCAACTCAGTCATAGGCTTCTCGGACATCCTGGCCAAGGGCATGACGGGGGAGCTTGAGCCCGAGCAGGAGAAGCAGGTGCGCATGATCAACGCCTCGGGCAAATACCTCCTGGAACTCGTCAATCAGGTGCTCGACCTTTCCGCTATCGAGATAGGCCGTCTGAAGGTGGAGCGCAGGTCCGTGGATGTCGAGGCGCTTGTGCGCTCGGCGGTCGGGTCCGTTGCCCCGCTTGTCTCCGAGAAGGACGTCGTTCTCTCATGGGAGGTCTCGCCGAAGGTGGGTGTGGTGATCTCCGATCGCACCCGGCTCGAGCAGGTCTTGCTCAACTTGCTTGGGAACGCCATCAAGTTCACCGACTCGGGATCGATCCGCCTTGAGGTCGAGCAAGACGGCGACGACGTCGTCTTCACGCTTACTGACACAGGATGCGGAATCGAGGAAGAAGACATCGGGAAGATATTCGACGAGTTCTACCAGGCCCAGCGATCTGACATTGCGAAGTCGGAGGGCACAGGGTTGGGACTCACGGTCTCCAGGAGGCTTCTGGGCATGCTTGGAGG
>JBFHJN010000054.1:0-16645 GCA_041595875.1 Coriobacteriia bacterium | reverse complement strand
CGGCAGGATTCGAACCCGCGGCCTCATGATCCGTAGTCATGCGCTCTCTCCCCTGAGCTACGCCGGCTTGTCCAGGCCCAACGCGTGACCTGCAAGCCAATCTCGCTCGTCGGGCGTGAAGTCGATGGACTCGTCGAGCAAGTCTTGGATAATGCGCTGGTACAGCACCGATGCATCTCCGGCGTCGCTTCGCGAACTTCGCGAGCCGCCAAGGAACTGGTCCGCTGTGTCGTTGTATGCCGCGAGTGCGCGTAGCACGATTACCAGTTCTTCGCGCTTGAACTGCAGCATGAAGTGGTCGACCCTCACAATTGCCGTGGCGATGACCATCACGCATCCCCCGGTAGTAGCTGTCCGACCTCTAGCTGCTGTAGGAACACCGCCTGCTCGGTGTCGTTGATGTGGTCGCGCACCTTCTCGGCGCAGTCGTCGCAGTAGGTGCCGCCCCACTGGCGGTTTTGGCTGTCAAGTACGAACCTGGTGCCCACGCGGGCACATCCGCCGTAGGAGCAGAAGCGCGCGATCGGCACGACAACGGCGACCATCAGCTCGCCACCGCATCCGCGTCCTCGACGCGCGCGTCGTAGATCGGGTCGACGATGCGCTCGAACACGAAGGTGACGCTGCTGCCAGGGGTGGCGATGCTCGGTCGCGGGTCGTGCAGCATGACCAGGCGCCACCCGCCCCGTGCCCTGTCGTTGGCGATGCGGGCGATGTCATCGGTCGTCACCTGGTGCTGCTCGACCTCGTACTCGTACATCACGCCTCCGGTGAAATTGGCCTCGCCGACGGCGGGCAGTGCCGTGCCCGCGCGCCGACGAGGGTGTTCGTGACCTGTGCAGACCCCACCGCCACGGGGGGCAGAAGGGAGGACTCCATGCGTCACCAGTAGGCGTGGAACCATCGCGTCCACAAGGGGGAAGCGGACGCACGGGTGTCGCATAAGCCCGCGAGGGCTCTTTCCCCCATCCGGTGGGGTCTGCATAGCCCACGAATCTGTGTTGTGCCCCGCAACCTCCCCGTCCTCGTACTGCTCGACACAGACAATACCGGGTGCCGCCGAAGCGCGCAACTCGTCGGATACGATCAGCGACATCATGACCGACTCAGACAGTCCGCGCGCCGACCGCACGGCGATCGGCCCCCACGACGACCTCGACGAGCTGGCGGGACTGGTGGGCTGCAGCGCGTGTGAGGACGGGGGGCTGTGCAGCTCGTGTCTGGCCCTGGCCTCGCTGATCCAGGCCGAGGTGCGCGTGCGCGAGCAGCGTCGCTCCTGACGCCAGGGTTCCCATTGGCCATCCGGTCGTGTACGCTGCCCGAGCGCTGCACCGACAAGGACCGCCGGACGTGGACGGGAACGCGGTGGTCGTCGGGCTCGCTGCGGCGCACCGCCGATAGGGAGGATCGCACGTGTCATGACTGTCGCGACCACCCCACGGTGCCACGCCAAACGGCGGCACCGTCGCGCGGTCGAGATGGTCCAGTACGGAACGACGTATGCACCTGGTGTGTACATCGAGCACTACGAGTGCCCGCTGTGCGGGCGCGTTCGGCGCGTTGAAGTGTCACTGTTCGAGCAGTTGACGCTGTTCGACGACGCCACGTAGCGGCGGCGTGGCCTCGGCGCCCCGTCTCCGCGGACATGGAACTACACAGAAGTAACTACGGGGATGGGAGATATGCATGGTTCGTCCAATCGCGGCCAGGCTCGCCGAGACGGTGCGACGTCACGGCTGGCCCTACGCCCTGGCACTGCCCGACTACAACGGACGCGACATCGCCAACGTGGCGGGCGTTGCGATGACCGTCACGGGCGCGCTCAACACCGCCGACATCAGCCGTTGGCTGCGTGCAGAACGCACTGACGACGACCTGGCGCTGCTCGTGACGTCCGACGCCCTGGGCGACGTCGAACAGTGGCCCTGCGTGCTGCACCTGGGCGACGCCCTGCGCCTGATCCGCGCCCTGCACGCACTGGAGGCCGTGCAGGAGGCCATGGCCGACCGCGACGAAACCGAGGCCATCGCCTCCTACATCACGACCGTCCTGGGCGATGTGAAGGGCGCGGCGTGAGCGGCGCACCGTTCAACACGCTGACGATCGAAATCACCGTCATCGGTGACGTGTATGGCACGAAGAACGGCTACCCGCTGCCAAGCCTGTCGAGGCTGCGCGAAGAGGCTGTAGCGGCGCTGCACAGGGATCTGGCGGCGCGCCTGCCGTGGTGGTGCAACCACCGGGTGCGGGTCCTGCCGGAGGTCGGCGAATGACGCTGCAGATCGAGCGCGACCAGTACGGACGCCCGCTGCTGCCCGACCCCGTCTCCAAGAAGCGTCGCCCGTGGACGCGCACCACCACCATGTCGAGCACCATCCAGGACCGGCGCGCCCTGGAAGCCTGGGCGCAGCGCAACACCGTGCGCGGCTTCGTCATCAACGAAGATCTGCTGGTCCGTGCCGCCGCGGCCGGCGAGGACCGCGCCGCGCTCGACGAGATCGTCGAGGCCGCACAGTCCGCGGCCCGCGCCTCGGCCAAGGCCGACCTGGGCACCGCACTGCACGCCATCACCGAGAAGCTGGACCGCGGCGAGTCGGTGATCGTGCCGCGCGACTACCGCGACGACGTCGAGGCGTACCAGAACGCCATGACACAGGGTGCGATCAAGGTCCTGCCGCAGTTCATCGAGACGATGACGGTCAACGTCGACCTGGAGACCGCCGGCACGCCCGACCGCCTCGTCATGTGCCCACGCAGTGACAAGCCCGTCGTGTACGACTTGAAGACCGGCGCCAACGCCATCCGCTACTCGCTGGTCGAGATCAGCGCGCAGCTCGCGATCTACGCCGGGGCGTCGCACTACTACGACGGCGCGCTGCACGACATGCCGCAGGTCGAACAGCGCTTCGGCATCGTGTGCCACCTGCCCGTCGGCAGCGGCCAGGCCACGCTGTACTCCATCGACCTGGCGATCGGGCGGCAGATCGCCAACCTGTGCCACCAGGTGCGGCAGTGGCGGCGCGCCGAAGGCATCGCCAAGCCCTTCAACGTGCCGTTCTCCGACGCCGAAGTGCGCCGTCGCATCGAACTGATCAAGGACGCGCTCGGTGACAGCCCGCTGCCGATGCCGTGGCCCGAGGGTGTGCCCACACCGTCACGCTTGTCGCGCCCGTATGACAACTACGAGGCCGCCGCTGTCGGCACGTGGTGCGTCTTCGTCGAAGAGCAACTGGACCTTGTCCCCTTTTGAATACCTGCACCCGCAGGAGCGTCGAGTGACGCAGTGAACAGGGTCGAACGACCCGGAAAGGAACGGCCCAATGGGCTTTGACTGGGACAACTATGAACAGCCCGACAGCGGTGGCATGTCGTTCGCGCGCTGGGACAACATCGGTGACAGCCTGCGCGGCAAGATCATCGACCTGCGCGACGGCAAGGGCTTCAATGGCGAGGCCGTGCCCGAGATCGAGTTCCAGCGCGACGACGGCTCGATCGTCGTGTGGACCGTCGGCCAGCGCGTCGCGCAGCGCAAGCTGGGCGAGGTGCGCCCACAGGTCGGGTGGGAGATCGAGGTGCGCTACGCCGGAGACGGTGAAGGCAAGCCCGGTCGCGCCCCCGCGAAGCTGTTCGAGGTCGAGGTGATCTCCACCGGCACCGAGGTCGCGGCCGTCACCGCACCGGCCACTGCTGCGGACCTGTAGGTGAGCGCCGTGGGGCAGCCGTGCGCCGTGTGTGATGACCACGGCTGCTCTGCGGCGCACCGCTGCGGTGCCTGGCTGTCACAGAACGTGCGCTGCCCCGGCGAAACGGTACCCGGCACGCACTTCTGCGTGCGCCACGGCGGGGTCGCCGAGTACGTCGACGTCATGTACGGGGGGCGCGATGGTTGACGTGGTCGACGCGGTGTGGCGCTGTGGTCGCAAGGTTGGCCGCACGATCTACGCGCAACTGGGCGATCAGCCGTCCGACGACGACGTTTTGATCGGCGTAATGGACACCAGCGGCCTGGCTGCTCGCGTCGTGTCCGACCACAACTGGTTGATCGGGCACGTTGGGGGGCGCGATGCCACACGTGCCTGACAACTTCCAGTGGACGCACGACCCCGGTGGCACGGTCTACCTCAGCGACACGCACTACCGCACGCTCTCGATCGAGTCGGGCATCGCCGACGACGTCATCAGTGGGCGGCGGTATCAGACGATCCCGCGCAACGCCGAGGGCATCCGGCTGCTCGCCGACTTGAAGGTCACCAAGCGCTTCCGTGAGCCCAAGACGCAGCGGCTACCAGGGCTGTTGATCCCGCTGTACCGGCCGACGGGCGAGCAGCGCAGTTGGCAGTTCCGACCACTCCTGCCGGTGCCGGACCGACGGCGCGAAGGCCGACAGCACAAGTACACCTCGCCTCGGGGCATCCCACCGGTCGTCGACGTGCACCCGTGCAACGTTGACCGTGTCGCCGACCCCAGCATCGAACTGTGGATCACCGAGGGGACGAAGAAGGCCGACAGCCTGGCGTCGCGTGGGGTCTGCGCACTCGCCCTGTCGGGGGTGTGGAACTGGCGCAAGCCACTGGGCGAACTCGGCGACTGGGAGGCGGTACCGCTGCGGGGGCGTCGCGTGGTCGTGTGCTTCGACTCCGACGCGGCGACGAACACGCAGATCGCCAACGCCATGAAGCGCCTCGGCGCGTGGCTGCGCTCGAAGGGGGCGAAGGCCGTCGCCTACCTCGTCGTGCCCGAGCGCGAAGGTGTCACGGGCAAGACGGGGGTCGACGACTTCCTCGTCGGTGGCGGCGCGCTCGACGAGTTGCGCGCCGCGATGGCGACCGAGGCGCCACGACCGCTGGACACCGGTGACACGTTCACCGACGCACGGCTGGCCGAGACGCTCGCGGAGGACGTGCTGGACGGGCGCTTCCGGTGGGCGGCGGGGCTCGGGTGGCTCGGGTGGGACGGCCGACGCTGGCACCCCGTGCCCGACCAGGAGCCGCTCGACGCGATCCGCACACATGTACTGGAGCAGTTCAACACGGCGGTCCGTGCCAGCGACCGCGGCGCCGCTGACGGCTGGTACAAGCTGACGAGCCTGAGCCGCATGCGCGCCGTGCTGGGCCTCGCATCCGGCGTGGACGGCGTGCTCACCGATATCGCCGACCTCGACGGCGACCCCGACCTGTTGAACGCCACGAACGGCGTCGTCGACCTGGTCACCGGACAGTTGCGACCACACGACCCCGACCTGTTGATGACGAAGCTCGCCGGCTGCGCGTACGAGGCGGGGGCCACCCACCCCGACTGGAGTGCCGCGCTCCAGGCAGTACCCGACGATGTGCGGCCCTGGCTGCAGGAGCGCTTCGGCCAGGCCGTCACGGGCCACATGACGCCCGACGACAAGCTGGTGATTCAACAGGGCAGCGGCGAGAATGGCAAGACCACGATCACCACGGGTGTCACCCGCGCTCTGCGCGACTACTTCCTCCTCGTGTCGGATCGCGTGCTCCTGGCCGACCCAAAGGCGCACCCCACCGAGTTGATGGACCTGCGCGGCGTGCGCTTCGCGCTGATCGAGGAAACGCCCGAGGCGCGACGTATGAACGTGCAACGCTTGAAGAAGGTGGTGGGCACCCCGCAGATCACCGCGCGCTACATCATGAAGGATTCCGTCACGTTCGACGCGATGCACAGCCTCTTCGTGTCGAGCAACTATCGACCGATTGTTGAAGAGACAGATCACGGCACGTGGCGACGGCTCGCACTGGTCGTGTTTCCGTACCGCTTCGTGGCGCCACCGGGAGTGCCGGAGAACGAACACGACCGCCGTGGCGATCCCGGCCTGCGTGAACGGTTGAAGTTCGGACTCGACGGCCAGCACGAAGCTGTTCTGGCGTGGCTCGTCGAGGGTGCGACGCGCTGGTACCGACAGAAGCGGGTGATGGCTCCCGCGCCGATCACGGTCGAGACCGACACGCACGAGTGGCGCAAGGACAGCGACGTCGTGTTGAGCTACATCGACGAGCGACTCGTGTTTGACGCGCGGACCTTCGTGATGTCGTCGGAGTTGCTCGACGACGTCAACGAGTGGCTGCGACGGCACGGGCAGCACGAATGGAGCGCGAAGCTGTTGGCCTCGCGACTCGGTGGCCACGCCGAAGTGACTAGACAACGGGTGACGCAGGATCGGCGACGCCGAACGGACGAAGGGCTCTCGCGAAGGCCCCGATCGTCCGTATTCGAGCCGGTTTCGGCGCCCGTGCCGGCACGCTTCCGGGCCTGGCTGGGAGTCCGGTTTCGGACGGCCGATGACGACGAGCGCGAAGAGATGCGTCCTGGCACTTTTGGTCGCAGTGACAACGAAAAGTCTGATTCGCGGGACGGATGGGACAGGACCTCGGAACCTTTTTTGAACTCTATAGCTCGCGAGAAGGGTTCCAAGCACCTGTCCCATCCGTCCCAGGGCGCGAAATGGGCGGTGTGCGCACGCTGCGGGCACCGCAGATTCGGGGACGACGGGTGTCCGAGGTGTGACTAGGAGAAGGGAGCTAGTAGTGGACTTGAAGCCGATCGAGACGCGATACGCGGGGTGCCGGTTTCGCTCACGCCTGGAGGCGCGCTGGGCCGTGTTCTTCGATCGCGCAGGCATCCAGTGGGAGTACGAGCCCGAAGGGTTTGAGCTGCCGTCGGGTGCGCGTTACTTGCCGGACTTTTGGCTGCCCGAGTCACGCGCATGGTTTGAGGTCAAGGGGGATACCCCAACCGAGCGGGCGCGCGATGTGCTCTGCGAGTTCGCCCAACACCTACCGATGGCGGATGATGTTATGACAAGTGCCGGACTCGCGATCTCGCAATATTTGAAGGTCGCGGTGGGTGACATCCCCCGCCCCGAGGATCGGCGCACAGTTCTAGACATGGGGATCGACGAGTACATCGCCTCGGGTGATGGGCGAGGCCGGCAGCCTGCCTGGAGTCGTGGCTGGATTTGGCGACTGATCCCCATGAATGACGGTTGCCACGTCGGGGCTGCGTGGTGGAATGAGTGTCCACGGGGTCACAAGTGGGTCGGTTGGGGGTGGTGTTGGCTTTGCCGCGCTTCGGTGGTGGAGAATGGAAAGGATTACGACGTGCATTATGCGGCCTGGCATGGTTACACAACCAAGCTTTCCCGTGCATTGCGTGCTGCGAGGTCGGCACGGTTTGGAACGTAGGGATAGTGCTAGAACCACACCGCCTGAATTGCGGTGAGTGGCCCCGCGATGTGATTGCCCTCCGGTGTTGTGAATACAAACCCCGTGGCACAAACGCCGGACTGCCCGCCCCCATGTAGGATGACCGGGTCGCGGTATGGTTCGGTGCGGTCGCGTTTTTGGTTGAGCCCCTCCAATTCAGCAACAGTTACGCCCTGCATACCCGACCATACGTACTCATACGAGTCGAGATCAAACGTTCCGGGCTCACAGCGATACCAGTTACCAGCAATTAGCACGTGGGTAACCAAGTCGGTGTCAATGGCAATGCTCATATCGTCGTCTCTCTCGCGTAGATCAGCGACCGCCACACCGCGATCGGCCTCCGGTGATTCGCCGGTCGCACCGACTCGACGACACGATCACTTCGCTGGATCAGGCCCTCGCGTGCGGCCTTGCGCATGATCGCACCGAGGGCGCGGGGCTCGTGCGGCGGCAGCACTTCGCGCTGGTCCAGCAGCCACCAGACGTAGTCGGTGGTGAACTCCGCACGGTGGGCGGCGGCGTGCAGCACCGCTTGGCGCGCCTCGACCTTCCAGTCCTGATCGGCGTGCTCGTCGACGCGCTCGATCGCTTCGTCGCGAGCCCGCGCGGCCTTCGTCCAGTCGTACCAATCGGCCATGACGGGATCATACCTGCCAGGCCGGACCCCACCACGCCCCACCAGACCGAGCCAAGCCACACCTGCCGCACCGAGCCTAGCCATGCCGCGCCTAGACACGCCTAGCCGTACCTGCCACACCGTGCCGTGCCAAGCCAGACCTCGCCGTGCCATGCCAAGCCGACCTGCCGGACCAAACCACGCCGAACCGCGCCTAACCCTGCCTGCCGCACCGAGCCGGACCGCGCCATGCCCAACCGGACCCGCCGAACCGTGCCCGGCCCTGCCAAGCCCTGCGTAGCCCTACCTGCCGCACCGCGCCTGACCCTGCCCCACCGCGTTTGGCCTCACCGGACCGGACCGGACCCGCCGCGCCGAACCCGGCCTGACCGCGCGAAACCCTGCCGGACCCGCCACACCCAACCGCGCCTGACCCCGCCTCGCTCCACCGGACCACGCCTGCCACGCCGAACCCTGTGCAGCCAAGCCGTGCCTAGCCGAACCCGCCACGCCAAACCGTCCCAGCCGCACCCGACCATGCCTAACCGGACCGTGCCGAGCTGTGCCAAACCCCGCCATACCGCACCTGCCACGCCAAGCCGAGCCTTGCCGTACCAGGCCGCGCCTGACCTGCCGTACCGAACCTAGCCCTGTTCTGCCTAGCCGAGCCTTGCCGTACCTGCCGCACCCTGCCGCGCCAAACCGTGCCTGACCCTCGAACCCGACCTGGCCGCGCCTGACCTGCCGTACCGAACCTAGCCCTGTTCTGCCTAGCCGAGCCTCGCCAAACCTGCCGCGCCTGCCGCACCCTGCCGCGCCTAGCCCAGCCGCTACCGAGCCTTGCCGTAACCAGGCCGCGCCCTATGCAGCCTGCTCTGCGAGGTCGGCCAACACCATGTCGACGAACTCTTCAAACTCGGCGTACCGGCGACGCAGCGCCTTCCAGTCGCGTGCCATGTCGCGCAGCAGCAGCGTGCGCGCCATGTCGTCGTCGACGATCTCGTCGACGGGGTGGTAGGCGTGACCGTCCGTGCGCTGGATCGAGTGCCACTCGCGCACCCTGCGGGCGGGGCGGTGCTCGTCAGCGTCGGCGTACCTGATCCGCACCGAGCGGATCAAACGCTGCGCCTGGTGCCGACGGTATTCCTCGCCCGCGATCTTGTCGTCCCACTCGAAGCGGTTGTGCAGCGGGTGTTCGGCGGGGCGTGCCGCCTCAACCACATCCTCGGGCCGCAGCCGGCGGTGCTGCTGGTAGATGTCGCGCAGGATCTCGCGCAACGTTGCCGTGTCGTCCATGTCGGTGCTCCCCTTTGGTCTACCTGCCAAACCAGGCCACGCCCTGCCTTGCCGAGCCTGACCGGCCACGCCCCACCGTACCCTGTCACGCCGCAGCCAGACATGCCGAGCCAAGCCGCACCCGCCACGCCGCACCCGACCCTGCCAAGCCCTGCCACGCCGCGCCGTGCCGCGCCGTGCCGAGCCAGCCCTGCCACACCTGCCAGACCGCACCACGCCTAACCGCGCCCGGCCTCGCCGAACCCTGCCGTGCCTGAGCCGACGGGGCGAGGGACCCACGAAGACCTCGCCCCGTCGGAGCTGATCAGGCGTCGCGCAGGATCTCGACGTCGCGGTCCTGGTCGATCTGGAAGGTGCCGAAGTCACCGCCACGCTGCGGGCGCCACTCCCCGACGCCCACGCCCATGCCGCCGGCATCAATCAGTGACAGCACGCTGGACTTGGTCAGCATGCTCGACACGTACGTGACGACCAGGATCGTAGACCACGGCCAGAACAGCGGCCGGTAACGCAGGTCGGTGCCGCGTCCGACGCGCACGACGTCCTCGCGCATCTCGGGCGTGCCGTAGATCACCGCCATCTGCTGGCGGTCCGCGCCGAGTTCGCCCTGGAAGTACAGCGATTGGCGCAGGGCGGTCATGGTGACGCCGCGGTAGAAGCGGGCACCGCCGACCGTTGCAGCCTTGAAGCCCACGACGGGGAAGCCGTAGCGGTCGTTGCCGTTCTCGTCGGGCTCCAGGAAGTAGGTGGCCGCACGGAACTCGGCCTCGGGGTCCTTGGCTACCTTCGGCGCGCGGTCGCCCTGCATGTTGGCCAGCATCTGGCGCTTGGCCTTCTCCGAGAAGCGATGCACCAGCAGTGGTGACGTGCCCTGGACCGGCACGATGAGCGTCTCCGTGTCGATCCGGTGGATCTCCAGTTGTGCGGGTTCGGTCTGTTCGTCGACGACTTCGCCGTTGGTGGTCTGTGCGTCCTGCACCGTGCTCATGCGGGTTCTCCCTTGCCTGTGTCTCGGCCGCGTCCGTTGTTGGCCCAGCCCTGTGTCTGGCCAAGACTATACGGGCTGGGGGTCTCCGGCAAAGTGCAATTCGTCCAGGCAGGGCGGGACGTTTTGGCGGAAGTTACCGGGCGGTAGGGTGCAGGAAGGTGCCGAAACGTGCGCTGATCGCACCCTTGTTTTGCTATGAAGTGGTACGAGGTGCAATAGAAAGGGGTGCAGAGAGGGTGCAGACGGGATCAGTGTGATGAGTTGGGATCAGCAAAAGGGGGTGCAAGGGGGTGCAGGAGGGTGCAGGGACCGGGGGCAACCTGCACCCCACTTGCACATTGCAAGTGTGCGCTTAGTTATGGGCAATAACTGTACGTAACCTACGGTACCGTAGGGTGCAGATGGGGTGCAGCAACCTGCACCCCGCATTTGTGCAGGTCAAGCAGGGTTACTCGCGAGTAGGGTGCAGAAGGGTGCAGCTTCCCTATCTCTTTTCCTACATGGGCGCGCGCGTACATAGTGATGTGCACCCTGCTGCACCCCAGCACCCCATTCGGTTGGGACAGTTGGCCACCTGCTGCTGCCCTGCTGCTGCGGTGGCGCTTTGTCCAGACGGGCTGCTACAGTTGGTCGCAGGACACGGGAGGACGACCGACATGGGCGAAGGACTGGCGCACACCCACGAGCCCGACGACGAGCTGTACCCCGAACACGCCAAGCTCGGCGGGTACGAGCGCGTCGCGACGATCACGCAACGCATCGGGGAGTGGCTTGATCACACCGGGTACGCGATCTGCGAGCTGCAGTGCATCATCTGCGGCGCGGTCGACAACGAACTTGACAGCCCCAGGACGCTTGCCGGTGGGCAGACGTGCGACCACCCCGACCACTACGTGCAGTACGTACGCCTGCGGCGACAGGTCACCGAGCTGCTGGCCGACGCGGTCGGCATCGACTTGGGCCGGCTGGAAAACGAGAAGCGCCGGATGCTCATCGAGCTGCGTGTGCGCCCCATCGAAGACGTCGACACGGAGGTTGTGTGAATGAACGTGACCAACGAACAGATTGCCAGGGTCCTCGACCGTGCCATCGAGCTGCTCGAAGCGGGCTGGTGCCAGGGCCATTACGCCGTCAGCCACGCGAACATTGCGACCAACCCAGTCGATGTGCGTGCGGACAGTTTTTGTGGGGTTGGTGCGATCAGTCGCGCCAGTTGGGAGGCTGTCCACGGCCTCCCAATCGACGGTGAGTGGGTGGCACCAGTCCGTTCAGGGGACCTATACGCGCACGTGGTCCACACCGTCGAGCGCATGCTTGCGCCGCACTACAACCGCGGCTTTGAGTCCACACTGCTGCCCACCGGGTGGAGCGCGGCGGGCGTTATCGGCTTCAACGATGACAGCAGCACGACCAAGGAAGATGTCATCTTGCTGTTCAAGCGCGCACGGGAGGCGCTGACATGACCCGCACGCGCATGCTCGGTCTGGCCGCGTTCCTGCTCGGCATCCTCGTCGGTGGGTGGCTGGGCGCCGTCAGTGGTCTGCTGGTAGTGCTGCCGTGATCGCCGTGCTGCAGTTGACGCTGGCCGAGCAGCAACAGCCCGCGCAGGTGCACGTCGAGTCCCACGCGCCGAACTGGTACGCGGTGACGCTCGGTGAGGCTGGTGTCCAGATCAAGGGCGATCCGGCGGCCCTGCTGGCGACCCTGCAGGGCGCCATCGACAAGATCAACCAGCGCCTCGATTGGGAGGGGTCATGAAACGCTTCACCGTGACGCTCATTGCGGCGGTCGCGCTTGCGCTTGCCGGCTGCGGTGGTGGTGAGCCCGAGCGCCGAGACGTCGAGGTCGAGCCTGTCTCCGCTGTTGATGTTGACGCGCTCAACGACGCCGTCGCGGCCGTGCATTGCGAGGATTTCTACGAATGGTCCAACGACGTCGCTGGAGGCATCGCGTCCGCACAGGTCGTCGATTCGTACCTGCGGGTCAACAAGATCGCCGACGACGCCGCTGGCAGTGCCGTTGGTCGCGAGATCCGCGAGGTCGTCGACACGATCGACGACTACACGTCCGGGCGGGCCGACAGCTACGACGTCAACCGGGTGACTGGCGAACTGCTGGCTGCCTACCACGCCGTCGGCTGGACGAGCCAGCAGTGATCGCCAAACAACTGGTTGCGATCGTCGCGTTCATGGTCCTGGTGGCCTGCGCGACCGTGGGCTGGCTGCTGCTGGCCATCGCCAACTGACCAAGCAGGGAGAACCGCGATGGGGCAAGCGATGGGGCAATTGATCCTGTGGGGCGGGCTGGCGGTCATCGCCGGGCTGTTCGTGTGGCTGGTGGTCTATCTGCCGACGTGGCTGCGCAACCGCCAGGTCACCAAGGTGGCCACGCTCGGCCGCAGCAACCGCAAGCTGCGCGACGCCAACGAGAAGCTGCGCAAGACGCTCGGCGAGGCGTTCACGACGCTGCAGTTCGTCTCCGGCGCCAGCGAGAACGACCGCGTGTTGATTGAAAGCGTGCGCGACAAGATCTCCACAACCATGCTCGACACCCATAACGACACACTCGCGGAGTAGGGAGAGCCCGCAATGAGACAACTGTTTGTGCTGCTTGCAGTTCTACTGTCGGCAGCCTGTTCCAGCTACGAATCCAACCGCGACGAGGTCGCGCTGCGCTACGGTGGCGGCTTCACCGAGGAAAAGAACTTCAAAGGCATCCTGCCGGTGGGCACGACCAACAATGTCGAGTTCGGCACTGGTGCCGGCGACGAGGTCTACAAGTACCCGACGACGAAGCGCTCGTGGATCGCCGCGACGGACTTCCGTGAGCAGGATGGTCGCATCGTACGGGTCAAGCCCGAGGCTGCCGATCGTCACGCCTACGAATGCGTGACCAAAGACGACGTGCGCATGCTGGTGGGCACCAACGTGTTCTTCACGCTCAACCTCACCGGCTTCGACCCCGCACAGGGTGCTGACGGCAGCGTGGAGCCGCCGATCCGCCAATTCCACGAACAGATCGGGTTGTTCCGCCGCTCGTGGACGCATGACGGGTGGATCGACACGCTCAACGTGTACTTCGACCAGCCGATCGAGCGCGTGATCGACGACGTCTGTGGGAACTACGACTCGGACGGGCTGCGGTCCAACAACGTGACGCGCGCCAGCTTCGCACGTGACATCACCACCGATGCGACCGACGCGATCGAGGACGCCATCGGGGGGCGCTACTTCTGCGGTCCCGCCGACGAGTCCCGCTCGTGCGGGAACATGCAGTTCGAGGTGCGTCGCCCCGAGCTGGTCAACCAGGGCATTGTGCGTGCAGAAGAGAAAAAGCGTGAGCAGGCCGCGCTGCTCGACGCCGTCGACGTCGAGAACCAGCGCATCAACAAGGAACTGGAAGCGCAGAAGAACCAGATCGAGGCGCTCGGTGCGGACAACTACGTCCTGCTGCAAGCGATCGAGAAGGGCGACATCCGCTTCATGCAGCTACCGCCTGGTGGCTCACTGACCGTCGACGCAGGGGGCAACCGATGACCTACGCCGCGTTCGCGCCACTGACCACCAACTACGACCTGCCGGGCGCGTTCGACCTCGATGCCGGCTATCACGATCCGTGCGTGATCGAGCGCGCCGGTCGGCTGTTCGTCCCCGACCGTGACGTGCACCCTGCGTTGCGCCACTTCGTGGGGCAGGTCGCCGCCATCGCCAACGCGGCCGGTCTGGCCGAGCCCGTCGGCGATGCATACCTGCGCGTCATCGACGTCACCACGCCGCAGGTGACGCAGCGCTGGCACATCGACAACGACGACTCGGGCGTGCGCTTCACCACCGCCATCGCCAGCGATGGGTGGCCGGTGAACTTGGCATTCCTGCATGACGATGACCGCGTCGGCGAACCGGTCAACGCCGCGCACCCACATGCACAGTATCCGAATGGCTGGACGATGGTGTTTCGTCGCGAGCCGCATGGCGCGTTGCCGAGCCCACCACGGCCGGGGCAGCGCACGGCGGTGTTCTTCGCCACGCTGTACCCGTCGCGCCGTGATCTGGATCTGTACACCAACCACTGCGGCAACGGGCCGGTGCACCAGATCTTGCCGGCCCTGGAGGCCGAGGTCGCCTGACGGACCAGGTCGTCGTGCTTGCCCGCCACGTCGCCGTGCGCTTGCGTACGTCGGCGTGACGAGCGCCAGCACACCGTCGATCCGAGGGGAACCGCATGCTGCTGCGCGTACTGCTGATCGTGGGACTGCCCTACATCGCCGGCATCCTCACCGTCGCGCTCATTCCGCTCCTGCGGCGCCACTACCTGCGACCGCGGTCTAGCCCTAGCCCAGCGCCCCAAAACGCCGCAGCGTCCATCTCAGCGCCACTCAAGCGCGATCCCGCCCCGCTGCGTACATGGGCGACGTACGCGTCACGTGTCCGCTCCGATCGTGACATGGTTGACGGACCCGGACATGGCGTGTCGGGATCGCGGGCTGGTGGTTCGTATATTCCGCCGGAGTGGACGCCACACGTGAAGCCGCCCCTGGCGTAGCGCGACCATTCGACGCTGCGGTCACGATCCTCGCCGACATCACAAAGCGTCTGCCTCAAGCACACGGATTCGCGTGGTGGCCCGGCGCAGGCGCACCGCAGCACTCGCGTACGGGCTCAAACAAGACGCGCCGCCCCGGTCCGATGCTCGAACCCGGCGACCCGCCCACGATGCACCGTTACCGTGAGTTCCTCACCGACCTCGCCGGCCTCGAACAGCACATTCACCGCCTGACGGGCGCGATACGCCTACCGCCGCTGTCGGCCAAGGCTGCCGCGCACCTCGTCGCGCACCGAGTGGCGATCTGCACCCGCCGGCTGGCAGTGGTCGGCAGCGCTGACAGCGATGACGTCGCAGCGATCACCACGCGCGTCGATCGCCTCGCCAAGCACCTCGATGCGATCCTGCCGCCCGACCCCTCCAAGCACCCGGACCTGACGGTCTGTCGCAATCCGCAGGACCGCGATCGTTGCTCGGGGTTCGCGACCAACCATCGGTTGCGATTGTGTCGTTCATGCGAGAACCACGAGCAGTACCGGCGGCGTCGCAAACAATCAGAGCGAGCGGCTAGCGCACGTTTTCGGTAGATGGTTGCGCGTCCCACCCATTCCACATCGCAAGCGGAAAGACAACGCTGTGCATGAGTGGCCACAGCGTTCGTGCAGTGACGGTCATGAGCAGGTGACATGGCACGAGCCACCACACGCGCCGCAGCCCTGCTGGTACTGCGGCCACGTGCGACGGGCGCCTAGCCTGCGGCTAGACGCCCGTCGCACGTGAGTCAGAACGCCTTGGGACCCCGCGGTGTGCGGTAGTGGCCGGTGCGTAGGTGGTGATCAAACAGTGCGGCGTTGCGCGCCACGTCACTGCGGTGCGAACGCCACGCCAGTCGAAGCAGATGCGCGTCGAGCATCAGGCCGCCCACGCAGAACGCAGCGACGGACGCTGCGTTCAGCGTCAGCCCCCCCGTGGCCGCCTCGAACAGCAGGCTGGCGATGATCAGGCCGAACACGATCGCGAGCAAGACCTTCGCGCCCGTGCTCATGGTGTTGTCCCCTGTTTGCGGCGTCGTTGACGGCCGGCGCGTGGGTAGCCGTCGGAGAGCCAGCGAGCCACACCGGAGGGGATTGCCGTCACCGCATTGCCTCCCATCGTGAAGTTCGGGGGGCCGCCCACACTCTCCGGGCAGCCGTACCCGTGTCCACCCCCGATGATACACGCCGGGGGCGGCCCCCGCCGACACGTCGGGGGCTACGGCAACGAGACCCCCGTCACACACCTTCGGGGGACACCCCGCCGACATGTCCGGGGCCAAGGTCAGACCCCTACCCCCCCGGCACAGTTCCGGGGCACCCCCGTCACACAGTTCCAGCAGAAACAATCACCCCGCCGACACAAAACCAGCTACCCCGCCGACACAGTTGCGGCTAGGCCGCCGACACATTTGCGGCTGGTTCCTATAGACATGTTGTAGTTTCAAAAGCACGTACAGTTGGTCTTTCAACATCAAACGTTTGGGTGTACGACAACACCATTTCAATGTTTCTTAGCAAGGGACATCAAATTGCCTGGATAATGAGTCGCAAAAGCAGATTCATTCACAGCACACCATTGGTACATATTTGCATGCTTGATCCTGATTGCTGGTACGAATGGCAATATGGGATGCCGATGCGAATCCACTTTGGCCCCATTCGTCGCCGATTCATCACCATTCCATTTTTCTCTACGATGACTTGGCGTTCGTCATTGGGGATCTCCACAATCCGATATTTGCCGACCGTGATCGTCTGATGATGATCTTCAAACGTCGTGAGGATGATGGGGCTTAGGAAGATTTTGTTAGGTAATCCCAGGGATTGTACCTTGGAATAGATTTCATTTTCCTCCCAGGTTCTTCACTGCTCATACCAGGATGGTTTTTGCGCGAAATCTCTTACACGTACGCGTGTGTGTATGCGCGCGCGTGCGCGCATG
>JBFHJN010000053.1:0-17526 GCA_041595875.1 Coriobacteriia bacterium | reverse complement strand
GATTGCTGCGTGCGATGTCGTCGGGGGAGACCGCACCTATGATCGTCGATATGCTGAACTGCGAAGGCTGTATCGACGGGCCTGCGGTCAACCCGGGGCTCTCTCTGTTCGCCAAGCGCAATATCGAGTCGGCCGCCAATGCTGTGAGCGGCAAGACCCGGGTGAGCACCCGGGCCTTGCTGGGCGTGCTTCCGGCTATCGATGCGGTCCGCTCCTTCACGGCTACCGCGCTCGAGGTCCCGAATCCTACTGCGTCCCACATCGATGAGATCCTGGCCGAGGGAGGATTCGCTTCCCGAGACGATGCCCTGGATTGCGGTGCCTGCGGCTTCTGTACGTGCGTTGAGCACGCTGTTGCGATCCACCAGGGCGTTTCCATGTGGGAGATGTGCCTGCCGCTGCAGAGGCGTCGCCTCCAGGCCGCCGAGGACTCGCTTCTTGTCCCCCAGACGCTGGACGCCATGACCGGTCTATGGAACGCCCAGGCGCTTGGAGATCGCATGGCCCTGGAGACCGACCGCGCGGTTCGTTACCGCTCGCCTCTTTCACTCATGATCTTGGACATCGATGACTTCGCCGGGGTCAACACCGCACTTGGCGATGACATCGGTGACGCCGTGCTTCGTGCGTTGGGTGAGCGTCTCGCCCTGCAGCTTCGCTCCACGGATATGCTCGCCAGGATCGATGGTGATCGTTTTGCCGTTCTGCTCCCCGGGATCGGGAAGACCGCCGCGTTCGCTGTGGCCGAGAAGCTCAGGGTCGCCGTTGCCGCAGACGCCATCCGCGTGGACGGCGAGGGGTATACAGAAGAAGTGAGCCTGACTCTGGCCATGGGAGTCACGAGTCTGGCACCCGAGAGAGAGGACCCGCTCGCGCTCATGGAGTCCGCTGAGGCGGCAGTGATCGCAGCGATGTCAGCCGGGAAAGGCCAGGTGCGTCTGGCCTCCGGTTAAGGGGGCACGATGCACGAGGCGTTGCTCTGGGAGGCCGACGGTGACCGCGTCCACTGTCACCTGTGCCCGCATGATTGCCGGATCGCCCCGGGGCATATGGGAGTCTGCACCGTCCGCGAGAACCGGGGCGGCCGACTGATAGCCACCACATACGGCCAGGTGTCCTCGGTTGCGGTCGATCCCATCGAGAAGAAGCCCGTCTTCCACTACCGCCCGGGAACTCATGCGCTGTCTATTGGAAGCGTGGGGTGCAACATGCGGTGCGGCCACTGCCAGAACTGGCAGATCAGTCGCGCCACACCCGAAGACGGCGATCTTGACTACCTGAGCCCTCAAGAGGTGGTCGATCTTGCTCGACGCTACCAGTGTGAAGGCGTCGCATTCACCTACAACGAGCCTGTCATCTGGGCGGAGTACGTGGCAGATGTCTCCGACGTCTGTAAAGCCGCCGGCCTCTACACCGTGATGGTCACCAACGGCTACACCACCAAAGAGGGGCTCGATCTTCTCGGCGAGCGTATCGACGTGTGGCGTGTGGACGTGAAGGGCTTCGACGACCGTACGTACCGGCAGTTATGCAAGGTGGGTTCGGCGCAGCCGGTGCTCGCGATGGCCGAGCGGGCCAAGAAGCGCTGGCTTATGCACGTGGAGGTCGTCACCAATGTCATCCCGACCATCAATGACGACGAGGATACCCTTCGCGGGATAGCCGCCTGGATAGCCACCGTCCTGGGGACTGACACGCCGTGGCACATCACGCGTTTCTTCCCGTACCTGGAGCTGGCTCATCTGCCCGCCACGCCGATGACCACATTGCGCCGCGCCCGCGAGATCGGGGCGCAGGAGGGTCTCTCTTTCGTCTATCTGGGCAACGTGGATGAGCCGGGCGGGGAAGACACCATATGCCCGACGTGCGGGGCCGTTGCCATGAGCAGAGACCGATATCGCATCGTCAGCCGCCAGACGTCGTCGGGCGCATGCGCGGCGTGCGGCGGTCCGTTGAACATCGTCGAGTGAGAGCGGGTAGGCCATGGATGCCGGGGAGACAGCGCAGAACAAGACCGGGGGCGCGACAGAACGGCCAAGGGTGCTCGTCTTCTATGACTACGCATGCCCCTTCTGCTACATCGATCAGGTCAGGCTTGCCAGACTGGCGGAGGAATACGACGCGGAGCTGGTCCTGGTGCCTTTTGAGCTGCGCCCCGACATGCCCGATGAGGGTATCTCGGCCAGCGAGCATGGATTGACTCACAGCGAGCGGGTAGAAGCGCGACTGGTCGAGATAGCCGCCGAGCAGGGACAACCGTGGGTGGCGCTCGACCACATCCCCAAGACGCATCTGGCGATGGTGATGGCCGAGGTCGCACGCGACAAGGGCTTTGAGGTGCACTGGCGCACGCATATGGCCATCTTCACCGCTCACTACGGCACAGGAGCCGATATCGGTGACAGGAAGGTGTTGCTGGGTATCGCCGATGAAGTGGGTCTTGATTGTGCCGAGGTCGAACGTTCGTGGGCCGACCCGGCGTTTGATGAGCGGCTCCATCAGTTCGGGCATCTTGCGATGCATCTGGGCGTTGAACAGACGCCGGCGGCACTCGTCTGCAACGAGCTCCTCATCGGTTCCAGGCCGTATGGAGTGTTGCAGGCCGCCATCGAGCGCTGTCTGGTCCGGCCCGAGAACGTGGTGAAGGAGACCGGGGTAGAGAACGGCCTGGATGCGGCATCCTCTCTGCCAGACGAACGTGGGGCAAAGGGGTCAGAAGCGGTATCATAGGCGATGACCGTTTCTTGATGTCCCCCTCAACGAGAGGACGCAGAGTGTATCCGTGCGTCATACTCCCAACATTCTGGACGCGCCGGCGCAGTCGTGGACCTGAACGTACGCATGCCATCTACGACCACCCCACGCCCATCGATCAGGACGGTACGCTTCCCGATCTTCTCCGATCGCTTGAGGCCGTGCGCGGTCTGGGCCGTGTGCTGGTCCTTGTCGCTACCACCGATCCGTCGATCGAGCACGAGGCCGAGGACCGTGTGCGCGGCATACTGGCGGACTTCCCTGAGATCGACGCGTTCGTCATAGGTACCGCCGAGATGGGCTCGTTGCATCGACGCATGGAGCAGCTGGAGTTCGCCGATCTCATCAACGGTGTCAGCCTCTCCGGTTACGGGGCTGTGCGCAACGCCGGCTTGATCGCCGCCGCGGTTCTTGGCAGCCCGTCGGTGGTCTTCGTCGATGACGACCAGATCATCACGGATCCCGGCTTTCTGGAGACGGCGCTTGAAGGTATAGGCGAGCGTACCGCCTCGGGCAAAGTGATCATGGCCAAGAGCGGCTATTACACCGATGAGGCGGGCAACTATCGCGCGCAAGACAAGGCGGCGTGGTCGGACACGTTCTGGCGCCAGAACGAGTTTTACAACCAGGCGCTTGAGGTGCTGACAGCGCCTCCAAGGATCCGGCCGAGCTCCCTGGCCTTCGGCGGCTGTCTGGCGCTGCATCGTGACATGTACTGCAACGTCTCGTTCGACCCATGGGTCGCCCGTGGCGAGGATATCGACTACGTTGTGAACGCGCGCATGCATGGCGGCGACGTGTTCCTGGATGACGAATGGTCTGTGGTCCACAAGCCGCCGTCGGTTGCCGGTACCGCGCGCCATTTTCGCCAGGACGTCTACCGGTTCATCTATGAGCACCGCAAGCTGGAGTTCTCCAAGTCCCAGGTGGACCTTCGTCAGGTCACGCCCGAGTCGCTCATGCCGTATCCCGGTCAGTTGGTGGGCTCCTCCATCGGCTGGCGAGCGCGCATGACGGCGCTGCTTCGTGCCATCTCCGGCCGCGAACGCAAGGCGTATTTCAGCATAGCTCGCAATGCGGTGCCCCAGGCCTCGGATTACGCGCGTTCTAACTGTGAGCGCTACTTCGCCTTCCAGCGTAGATGGCCCATGCTGATGGACCGGCTCTGGGAGGATATCGCTCTCAAGTCACTGTTCACGGGTGAGCGTCGTGTAGACCGAAGCGCGATCACGGGTCGTTTCCCCATGATCGACACGGACTGATGACCGGCGCCGACATCCTGCTGTCCGTTCTCATCGGTCTTGGATCGGGCTTTCTGTCCGGGCAGTTCGGTATTGGTGGCGCCATGGTGACCACACCGGCCATACGTCTCATCCTGGGCAGGCCCGAGCTCATCGCTGTGGGGACGCCGTTGCCCATCATCATCCCCTCTGCGGTTGCCGGAGCCATCGCCTACGCCCGCCGGGGCATGATAGATGTGCGCGCGGGCGTCACGATAGGGCTTGCCGGGTCTGTGGCCTCGGTCGCGGGAGCCTGGCTGACGCAGCTTGTGGGTGGCTCCTTCGTGCTGATAGTCACGGCCGCCGTCATCTGCTACATGGCCTTCGACATGGCGTTGCTGGCCTTTCGCAAGACGTCGGTCGAGGAGCCGGGAACCACATCTCCCGCTCCGCACGGAGTCGTCCGGAGCCGGGCGATGGGATACATCGGTCTTGGTCTGATGACCGGCCTGTACTCCGGATTCCTCGGCCTGGGCGGCGGGTTCATAGTGGTCCCGACTCTCATCCGCTGGTTCGGATTCGACGCCAAACGGGCTATCGGCACCAGCCTTGTGGTCGTCTCGGTGCTCGCTGTGCCGGGCAGCATCACCCATTACTTCCTGGGGCATGTCGATCTTCTGCTTGCGGGGACGATGGCACTGGGAGTCGTACCCGGGGCGTTGATCGGTGCCAGGGTCACCGCTGTGGCAAGTGAGCGAACGGTCAAGATCGCGTTCTCTGTCTTGCTTCTGATCACGGGCGCCATTCTGGCTCTGGCCGAGCTTGGAGTACTGGGGTGAGGCGCACGCTCCGCATCGCCACTGGGAAAGACCTCGCGATGGTGTGGAGCGCTCTGCGCTCGACCCATATCTTCGAGGAGCGGGGACAGCTGGACGACTTCTTCGCCGAGGCCCCCTGGCGGGTAAGGGTCACCGATGCGGGCGAAGCCGTCGTCTTGGAGCGATGGCGCGAGCATCTTGATATCCTGAGCGTTCGCGGCCTATGGTGCGCCGAGCATCGCATCGCCCCGCTCATGAAGGCGGTGGATGAGGTCGCCACGGCGCAGGGCTACGCGGACCTGGTGAGTCCTGTCATTCCCGCAGCGTACGCCGAGCCCTATCTCCAGGCGGGGATGGGGGTGTGCCAGCGGATAGTCACCATGCGTCTTGATCATGTAGGACACACACGGGAGTCCGCCTCGGATCTGCCGGACGGGGTCATACTCAGGCTTGCGGACGCCGCAGATCTGGCAGAGCTGATCGCGGTGGACATACTCGCCTTTGATCCGTTCTGGCGAGCAGACGTGCCTACCATCGAGAGGTACATGCAGGCCGGACGTATCGTCGTGGCCCAGACTGCGGATCGGCTCGTGGGCTATACTCTTGCCACCGCGAGTCGTGGAGACGGCGTTCTTGGTCGCCTGGCGGTCGTGCCGGGCTACCGTGGGCGCGGAGTGGGCACGGCATTGCTGCATGACGCCGTGGAGTATCTGGCACGGTGTGGCGCACGGTCGGTCTCGCTATGCACGCAAGAGGACAATGCGTCGTCGCGCTCACTGTACTCAAGGGTCGGCTTTGCCGGGGTAGGGGCGCCGTCGGTGTTCCTGGCGTTTTGTAGGACGCCGAACACCTTACCCATCCCAGACAGTCGGGAGGACATGCATGTCGAGTAGGCGAGGCATCGTGGTCGATGTGCTCCTTGTGATCGCGACCTCGGTCATAGGGGTCATCAGCGCGGCGGCCGTTGTGGTCCCGGGCGCTATCCCCCGGCCGGTGTTCATCACCGCTGTCATCGGCCTGGCGATCGTTGCGTTCGGCTCCGTGATCGCGCGGCTGGCCACCCGGCCCGATCATCTCAAAGCGATGCAGTCGCATCAGATCCTGGAGATCGCCGATCGCAGCCTCGTCCATCTGCGACGCGGACTGGACCAGGAGACCGCCGGCGCCGTGTGTCGGTTGGCGCTGGAGCAAAGCGAGGCGGCAGCAGTGGCCATCACCGACACCGATACGGTCCTGGGCTTTGCCGGCCTGGGAGAGGATCACCATGAAGTGGGCGGTCCCATCCTGACCAGGGCGACGCGGGAGGCGATCGAGACCAACGAGCACCGCGTCTTGGCTACGCGCGAGGAGATCGGCTGCCCGAAGGAAGGGTGTTTGCTGCGCGCGGCTATCGTGGTGCCGCTCGAGGTCCGGGATGAACCCGTTGGAACGCTCAAGTTCTACTACACCACGCCGCGCCTGCTCAATGAGACGCAGGTCACCATGGTCGACGGGCTTGCCAAGCTTCTCTCCACCCAGCTTGAGCTCTCTGAGCTTGAGCGCCAGACGCAGCTGGCCTGCCGCATGGAGCTCAAGGCGCTTCAGGCCCAGATCAACCCGCACTTCCTGTTCAACACGATCAACACCATCGCGATGCTCATTCGCACCGAGCCCATGAAGGCTCGCGAGCTGCTCCGCGAGTTCGCCCGCTTCTATCGCCGTATGCTGGAGAACAACGAAGGACTCGTTCCCCTGCGAGACGAGATGGACTACACCCGCAGCTACCTGACGTTCGAGCGCGCCCGATTCGGCGAACGACTCAGGCTTGAGGAGAAGATCCCGGACGACATGCTCGACGTGGTGGTCCCTGCTTTCATCTTGCAGCCGCTTGTTGAGAACTGTGTTCAGCATGGCATCCTGACGGAAGGTCCTCTCGATATCTCCATCGAGGGTTCGCGTGACGGTCGCATCGCCATACTGGTAGTGGCGGACAACGGCGCCGGTATCCGCAGCGAGGACCTGCCCCGGGTGTTGTTGCCCGGCTTCGGCAAGGGGCTAGGTATTGCGCTCAAGAACATCGACGATAGACTCAAAGGGTACTTCGGCGCTGGAAGTGGCTTGCTGGTGGAGAGCGTCGAGGGCATCGGGACAGCAGTGACGCTCACGCTCGTGCTGCCCGAGGAGTAGGAGGGAGCCCGTGATGATCAAGGCCCTTGTCGTGGACGACGAGGCCCCCGCACGCTCCGAACTCCGCTACCTGCTGGAAGAGGCCGGCCGGGTAGAGGTCGTGGGCGAGGCCTCCAACGCGCAAGAGGCACTCCAGCTCATCAAGGCCATTCCCTACGACGTGGTGTTCCTCGACATAGACATGCCGGGCCTGTCAGGCATGCAGCTTGCCGAGACTCTCGCCCAGCTGGAACGTCAGCCCGCCGTCGTCTTCGTCACGGCCTACAGCGAACATGCCGTCAAGGCGTTCGAGGTCCAGGCTGCCGACTATCTGGTCAAACCCGTCGAGGTCGACAGGCTGCGCCAGGCGGTGGAGCGTCTCGTTCCCGCCGAGGAGACACCGGTGCGCATCGAGCGCATACCCGTGGAGAAAGCCGGCAAGAAGCTGCTGCTCCAGGTGGGAGAGATATTCTACATCATGGCCAAAGACGATTACTCCTACATCTTCACCTCGGAGGAGCGTTATCTGTCGACCATCTCGCTCGCGCAGCTTGAGCAGAAGCTCGAGCCGCAGGGCTTCTTCCGCGTGCATCGCCGATTCGTGGTCAACCTCTCGCAGGTGAAAGAGGTCGCTCCCATGTACGGGGGGACCATGTTGCTCACTCTCAAGGACCAGGCCGCAACCCAGGTGCCCGCTTCCCGTCGCCGGGTGCCTTCTCTCAAGAAGGCGCTGGGACTCTGACCTATGCGTGTCGGCGTGATCTCTGATACCCACGGCTCGCTTCCCGCGGCGGTGCACGATGTCTTCGCCGGCGTGGACCGGATACTGCACGCGGGGGACATCGGGAACGAGGATGTCATCACAGAGCTTGAGACCATCGCGCCGGTCACGGCGGTCTCGGGCAACACAGACCCCGCTCAGATCGGATTCACTCACCCCGAGCGCGCGTCCGTTGCCATCGGGGGTGTCCGCTTCTTAGTAGGCCACATCTACGCCGAGCTGGTCCGCCCCGGCATTCCTGCCGATGTCGACGTGGTCGTGTTCGGCCATACGCATGTACCCAGAGTCGAGCACAACCATGGGCTTCTGTTGCTCAATCCCGGTTCCGCTTCGCGAAGCAGGAGCGGCCACGGCCATACCGTTGCCGTCGTTGAGCGCGCCGCTGACGGCCTGGAAGCGCGCATCATCGAGCTCTAGGCGCGGCGGACGGCCCCGCGGGTGTCCGTGAGCGGTCGTCTGAGGCCGTGAGCGGCGTTCTGTCGCATGCACTGCGCCCTTCCCGCCGCTCATACCGCTGCCTGCCCCTCTTGCCGAGCCATGTCCGCCGTACGCGGCGGCTTCATCGCCCCTCCCATCTCCTCGTTGTACGTTCAGAGTGCGGATGCAGAATGCATCTGCCAGTCACACGAGGAGGTGAAGCGCATGAAGGTCTGCATCAGGGGTGCTGCTGAAGATCTGAAACTCGGCGATATCCAAGAGGTGTGTCATGAGATCGACCGCATCCTGCTTCCAACCGATGGCTCCCAGCCTTCGGTTGCGGCCACGGAATACGCGGTCATCCTCGCGAAGACGTTCAGCGCCAAAGTGAGGGCCATCTACGTCGATACGGGCCTTGAGGCGCTGGAGTATCCCGAGGAGATCATGAACGAAGACGCGTTCGAGGGGGTGCATCCATCCATCAAGGGCCTCGTCATCGCGAAGACGATGTGCGAGCGCAACGGGGTCGAATGTGAGGTGGACGTCATCAACGGCGGTGTCGCCAAGCGCATCATCGCCGACGCAGAGGCGTGGCACGCAGACATGATCGTCGTCGGCGACACGGGACGAACCGGCATCAAGCGTATCGCGCTGGGTTCGGTCGCCGAGATAGTCGTCAAAGGATCGCCCGTTCCTGTGGTGGTCGTGAAGGCCGACTAGAGACATTCGATTTCTGCGCCGAGGGATTCGGCTGGAAGCAATGGAGGAGGTGCAACATGGGAGACACGACGATGCAGGCCGCCGCCCCGGTCAGAGGCGGTGGCTCGCAGACCGAGACCCAACATGGGACGCACATCGACACGATCGAGAACGTCGACATCGTGTTCCGTGCTCAAAGGAAGCTCTCGTTCTCATACGGCGCGGTGTTCTTTGCTGTAACGCTCGCGATACCCGCGTCTTCGGTGTGGTGGAAGAGTTGGTATGCCACGCCGATCTGGGGCGGGTTCACTGCCAACTACTTGTTCGTCTCGCTGTTCTACTACGTGTTCTTGTGGACTATGGCGTGGACTTACTCGAAGCAGGCGGACAAGTTGGACGAGACACTCATGCACATGGCCGATGCCGCTGAGGCATCCGCCGATACGACCGGAGAGGAGGGGTAGCGGTGGGAAGTCTTAATGCCATAGCGATCGTGCTTGTCGTCGGCCTGATCTTGTTCACTATCGGGCTCTCGATCTTCTCGCGTCGTTTCACCCGTACCACCGCTGACTTCTACCTTGCCGGACGTAAGGTCGGCTCGTTCTCAAACGCGTCAGCGATCTCAGGAGACTACCTCTCTGCCGCCTCGTTTCTGGGCGTTGCGGGAGCGGTCTACGCGTCCGGCCTCGACGGCGTCTGGTATGCTGCCGGCTTTGCGGGCGGCTTCATGGTCGTTGTGCTGTTCATCGCCTCGGCGCTGCGGCGGTTCGGTGAGTACACCGTTGCCGACTTCGCCTTCGGGCGGTTCGGTTCTCACCGTATCCGCCTCGTCACGGTGGTCATGGTCCTCATCACGAGCATGTTCTACATGGCGCCACAGATGTACGGCGCCGGGACGACGTGGAAGATCCTCGTCGGACGCGGCATCTTCGGGATGGATCCCTACACGTCCGGCGTCGTCGTTGTAGCCGCGATCATGATGTTCTACGTGGCCGTGGGTGGCATGAAGGGCACGACGCTGAACCAGATATTCCAGTTCTGGTGGCTGAACTTCGCCATCATCATGCTCGTCTTCTTCGCCTTCGGTAACGGGTTCAGCTATCCGGCAGAACTCGAGGCGGCCTCGGAGAGCACGCTGGTGAACACGAAGGTCGTGACGGTCGAACAGCTGACTGCCGATGATGGTGCGATGCTGGCAAATGCCAAGAGCGTCATGACAGCCGAGGAGTTCGCCGCGGTCCAGGCCGCTGTGGATGCCGGCGACGCTGAGGCCAAGGTCCCGGTCGCATTGTCTGCGGTCAACAAGCTGCACGAGACCCGGGACATGCTGTTCAACGAGCCCGGTCACCGCTACAACGCCTTCGACCAGTTCTCCATGGTGCTGGCGCTGGTCTTGGGCACTGCCGGTCTGCCGCACATCCTCAACCGGTACTACACCAATCCGTCAGGCGCCGCCGCCCGTCGCTCCACGTTCTGGGTCCTGGTGTTCATCGGCGTATTCTACATCCTTGCCCCGATCGTCGGCCTTGCCGGTATCGGCATGATCCGCGATGCGGTAGCGGGTGGTACCGCTCCTGCCACGGCCGACTATGTGAACGGCATGCTCGTCAAGCCGGACGCCATCATGCCCACCATCGCTCAGATCCTGGGCGGGGAATGGCTGATGGGTGTCGTCTCGGCGGGCGCCTTTGCGGCGATGTTCTCCACCATCGGTGGACTGCTCATCGCGTCTGCCTCGGCCGTTGGTCATGACGTCTATGAGAAGTACGTCAACCCCAATGCCAGTGAGAAGCAGCGCGTCTTCGTAGGCAAGACCTCCGTTGTCATCTTCGCGCTCATCGCTATGGGCATCGGTCTCGGGATCCCCGCTTCTGGTCTGGACCAGGCGTATCCGGCTCTGATCGCCATGATGGTGACCTGGGCGTTCGCAGTGGGTGCGGGTGCGTTCGTGCCGATGCTGCTCACAGGCATCTGGTGGAAGGGGACAACTGAGCGCGGTGCCATCTCCGGCATGATCGTGGGTGGCGGCGGCTCGATCTTCATCATCGTGCTCAACATCCTGGCGCAGCTTGGCGTCATCGGGAAGACTGGCTTGTTCGGCTTCCTGGGAGGACTGACCTTCCCGACGCTGTTCACGTTCCCGCTGGCCATCGCCACGATCATCATCGTGAGCAAGATGGATGGGCAGCTGCCCAAGAACGTGGACGAGATCTGGATGCGGATCCACGGAACCGCTCATGAACGGCACGAGCGGGAACTTGGTCTGGACAAGGTGGGCACCTTGTTCGCCAAGCACTAGAGCGTCCCTATTCCAGGGCGAAGCTCCACCCCCAGGGAGCTTCGAGACGGTGCCGGCCCTTCATCTCGAAGGGCCGGCACCACTGTTGTTGCGGTCAGCTGTTTGACGCCGCCATCAGGTCGTCGGCAAACATGGCGATCTCATGGGGGGACGCGCCCGGAAGGTCAACACGCATCACGCGCCTGTCGTGGGCGGCCAGCGTGACGATGTCTCCCTCTGCCTGGGCGCGATGCAGCGCCGCCAGGCGGAAGTCCTGTCTGGGGATCTCGAAGTCGGTGTGATCGCGTGTGGTGAGCACCAGGAACACGCCCGTGTTCGGACCTCCTTTGTGCAACTGTCCGGTCGAGTGAAGATACCGCGGTCCTAGCTCCAGGCAGACAGGGGCCCCGGTTGCGTCCGCCACATGCTTGCTGGCTGTGCGCAGCGGCATCAGCAGCCGTTTCTCCTCGGGGAGGTAGGCTAGAATCGCGATGTAGTCGCCCTCGTTCACCGTGCCGAGAAGCTCCTTGAGCGCTTCGATACGGTTGGCGGGCGGGGTCGTTGGAGCGCTCAGCCCGCCCGCGAAGGTGATCCAGGTGCCGTCGAAGTCCAGACTGGCGCGAGGAGCGGACGACTCGCCTGCCAAGATCGCCATCGTGGCCTTCTTGGCCTCTGTGACGTTGGGCTCATCGAACGGGTTGACGCCCAGCAAGAACCCTGTGAGGGCCACTGCATATTCCCATCGGAGGAACTCTACCCCGATGTCGTAGGTATCGTTGAGGACCAGCTCGAACACGGGGGTGTCCGAGGCCGCCGCCTTAGACCAGGTGTGCAGTTCGTCGTCGTCGGCGAAGCGGATGACGATCACGGCGCGGTCCGACCCGTAGCCCGTGGGGATCGAGGTGCTCTGCTCCACCACGGGGACGATGCCCTTGCCGTCTTTGCCTATGGACTCGGCCACCAGCTGTTCTATCCAGAGTCCGAACGAGCGCAGTGTCGGCGAGCACACGAGCGTGAGTTTGTCCCGGCCGGACTCGTATCGGTCGGTGATCCAGGCGGCCAGGAGCGCACCGGGGTTCTTCTCGGCTGGAGCTTTGCAGGCTTGCTCCATCTCCTGGGCGCGCGCCACGAGAGTGGGCATGTCGATACCCAGAAGCGCCGCCGGAGCGAGGCCGAACATGCTCAGTGCCGAGTAGCGACCGCCTACGGTAGCCGGTGCTGCGAGCGTCACGCGCATCAGTTCGCGCTGCCGGAGCTTTTCAAGCGGTGAGCCCGGATCGGTGATCACGATGAAACGACGACCCGCAGCGGGGCGCGGCATCGCGGACTCCATCCACTGCCTGAAGATCGCGTAGAGGGAAAGCGGCTCCACCGTGCTGCCGGACTTCGATGCCAGGATGAAGAAGGTGCGGTCGGGGTCGAGCGTGTCCAGCAGCGACTTCACCGCCAGGGGTGACGTGGTGTCCAAGACGTGCAGCCGGGGCATTCTGGGACCCGAGCCGATGACCCGGGAGAAGACCAGCGGGGCGAGCGATGAGCCGCCCATACCCAGCAAGACCAGGTCGTCCGCGCCCTCCTCGACCATCGCTTTCATCAGGTTGTCCAGAAGCGCCATCCGGCCCGAGGCCTTGGTCGCCAGGTCCGTCCACCCCATGCGCTGGACGATCGGTATGCGGTCGTCGAAGTTCTCGCAGTACAAGCTCGCGTCACGTCCGTTGAGCCGGTCGATCGCGTCAGCCTCGATGAGCCGTTGTAGCGCGTCCATGGCCATCTCCTTACGGGTTCAGGTCCGTGACGAGGCTTGGTGCTTCGATCGCCGGAGCCGGTTCCATTCTAGCGACAATGATTCCCCCTGCTATCACCAGTGTCCCACCAAACAGCACCGGTGTCGTCAAAGATTGGCCGAGGAAGATGGCGCCGAAGATGACCGCGCTGATGGGCTCGGCGTAGGTGAGGATGGCACCGTGGTCAGCGCGGACGCGCTTGAGGCCCGCAAGGAACATGAACCCTGTGATGACGGTCTGGACAAGGGCCAGCACCGTCAGCGCTCCCCATTCGCCGGGTGTCGACGGCCCGCTGAACCACAGCAGCGCCGGAGCGAGCAGCAGGGCGGCCGTTGTGTCTTCAACTAGCATCAGTGCGATAGGGCTGACCCCGCCTAGGAGCCGCTTGGAGTTCAGGATGAGTATGGAGTAGGTGAGCGATGAGGCCGACGCGATCGCTCCGCCCAGCAGGACGGACGGCCCCGCTTCGTGCCCGGCCGTTGCCAGCAGGACCGTGACCGTGCCGCCAAGCGCAAGCGCAAGCGGCACCAGGACGCGGCGATCGAAGCGCTCCTTGAGCACGAGCGGCAGCAAGAACGCCACCCACACCGGGCCGGTGTAGCCCAAGATCTCGCCCACCGCAACGCCGGCCAGCCGCAGTCCCGAGAAGAACAGCACCCAGTTGAGCGCCAGCAGCGCGCCGTTTGCGATAAGCCCTATCCATTTGCGCCGCGAGAGGGACCTGAGTTCTTGAAGCGTTCCGGCGAAAGGCGCGATCACCGCGATGACAAGCGCCGAAAGGCCCACCCGGTAGAACACGATGACAACAGGATGGATGTTGCCGACGGCGTCCAGGACAAGCGGAATCGTTCCCCAGATGATCCCTGCAAACAAGATCAGTGCGAGGCCGGAGGCGGTGTCCTTACGAGCGGGACGAATCATCGGCTGTCAGCAGATCCGGGGCAACTGCTCGCCCACGAGCATGTCCATGATCCGCGTCGCGCCGAACGGGGTCTTCACATACACCTTGCCGGCGGGGCTCTCGGCAACCGTACCGATGATCGCCGCAGCCGATCCGTAGGGAGCGTTGCGCATGGCGTTCAGGGCGGCTTCGGCCTGCTCGGCCGGTACGACCGCCACCATCTTGCCCTCGTTGGCCACCTGGAAGACGTCGTAACCCAGCATCTCGCTCGCACCCCGGACCTGGTCGAGCACGGGCACGGAGCTCTCCTCGACCGTGATCGAGACCTCAGATGCGCTCGCGAGCTCGTTGAGCGTGGAGGCCAGGCCACCGCGCGTGGGATCGCGGAAGCAGCGGACGTCGGGGGCGGCCTCCAGGACGGCGGCGATAAGCGCGTTCAGAGGCGCCGCGTCAGTCTGGATGTCGGTGGAGAAGGAGAGCCCTTCGCGCGTGGAGATGACAGCGATGCCGTGGTCGCCCAGCGTGCCCGAGAGGAGCACGACGTCACCCGGCTTGCAGTGAGAGCCCGACAAGTCGAGGCCTTCGGCCAGTGCGCCCACGCCCGCGGTGTTGATGTAGCAGCCGTCACCGTGGCCCTTCTCGACCACCTTCGTGTCGCCGGTGACGATGCGAACGCCCGCCTCGGCGGCCGCGTCTCGCATGGAGACGAGGATGCGCCGGAGGTCTTCTACGGGCATGCCCTCCTCCAGCACAAAGCCCACAGAAAGGTAGAGGGGCGTGGCGCCTGAGGTGGCGATGTCGTTGACCGTGCCGCAGATGGCGAGACGACCGATGTCTCCACCCGGGAAGAAGAGCGGGTTCACCACATAGGTATCCGTGCTGATGGCAAGACGTGGGGCGGGGAAGTCGAGCGCCGCCGCATCGTCCATACGCATGAGCACGTCATCGGCGAATCCCGCCATGAAGACGTCCTCGATGAGCTCGCGCATCATGGTGCCGCCACTGCCGTGCGCAAGCAAAATACGATCCTGTCGCATCGCGATCCCTCCCTCAAGAAAGAACGGCAGGCTCTAGGCCTTGCCGTAGTCTGTGTAGCGATAGTACGCCGCACACGAGCCCTCGGAAGACACCATGCACGGGCCGATGGGGTGCTCCGGCGTGCAACCCTTGCCGAAGAGCTTGCACTCGTAAGGGAGCACGACGCCCCGCAGTACGTCGCCGCACTGGCAGCCCTTGATCTCCCGTGGTTCAGGCGGAGTCACAGGCACGCGCTTTGTGGCGTCGTAGCGCGCGAACTCAGGACGGATCGCAAGGCCCGTGCCCGGGATGACGCCGATGCCCCGCCACTCGGCATCCGTGGCTTCGAACATCTCGTTCATAGCGGCCACTGCCGCCGGGTTCCCATCCTGCATGACTGCCCGCTTGTAGGCGATCTCCACCTCTGCGCGACCGTCCGCGAGCTGCTTGGCCAGCATGTAGACGCCCTGGAGCACGTCGACCGGCTCGAAACCGGTGATCACGCACGGTACCGAGTACTTCTCGGCGAGGAAAAGATACGGCTCCACGCCGATGATCGTGGACACATGGCCTGGCAGGATGAAGCCGTTGATCTGCACATCGGGATCGTTGACCAGCGCCTCGAGCGCTGCAGGGACGGTCTTGTGCAGCGAGAGCGCCGACCAGTTCTCAAGGCCGCGGGAGGCGGCCTCTCGGATGGTGAGGGCCACTGCAGGTGCGGTGGTCTCAAACCCTACGCCCAGGAACACGACGTGCTTGTCGGGGTTGTTCTCGGCGATGGTCAGCGAGTCCAGCGGAGAGTACACGATGCGCACATCGCGTCCGTCCGCTTTCTCCTGGGAGAGCGAGGAGTAGCTTCCCGGCACCTTGATCATGTCGCCGAAGGTGGTGAGGATCACTCCCGGCTGACGGCCGACCTCGATGGCCATGTCGATCTCGGCGTTGGCGGTCACGCAGACAGGGCAACCGGGGCCTGAGAGCAGCTTGACGGTCTGTGGCATGACATCGCGCAGGCCGTTCTTCGCGATGGCCATCGTGTGAGTGCCGCACACCTCCATGAGCTTGCATGGGCGGGTGGCGACACGCTGCAGTTCGTCGATGATGCGTCGGGCGACATCGGGATCGCGAAAGCCCGACACAAGGTCGCTCATGAGGCCTCGGCTTCCGGGCCGACTTCCTCGTACTCGGTGGGGATGCCGTACTCCTTGATGATCTCGAGTGTCTCGGCAGCGAACTGCTCGGAGATCACCTCGATGGCGAAGCCGGCGTGTACCAGGATGTGATCACCGGGCTTGGCGTTGGGCACCATCATGACGTTCACCTGACGCGTGACACCAAGGATATCCACCGTTGCTACAGGGCTGCCTTCTGGCTGCTCGATGATCTTCGCGGGAATCGCAAGGCACATGTCGTCCTCCGTCCATTCAGACTTCGTGTCGTCTCGCCCAGGCCACCACGGCCTGACCGTAAGAAATCCCACCATCGTTCACAGGGAGGCGCACATGGGTGAGCGCGCGCATGCCGGCGGAACTCAGATGCTCCATCGTCCCGCCGAGGACCAGCCGGTTCATGAAGACCCCGCCTGCCATGGTGACGGTCGTGGTCCCAAGCGTATCAGATGCCCGGGAGGATGCATCAACTATAGCCGCAACAACACCACGGTGGAAGCGCGTGGAGATCACGGACGAGGGCACGCCCGCAACGATGTCATCGAGGATGGCGGCAAGCACCGGAGCGCTGTCGATGACGACCGGCTCATCACCCGTGAAGCCGAAGCGGTACTCGCCTGTGGCCGTGGGATCTGCGGCGGCCTCGAGCTCGATGGCCGCCTGCCCTTCGTAGAGCGCATCGTCGCGAATGCCGCACAGTGCCGCCACCGCGTCGAACAGCCTGCCCATCGATGATGTCGGCAGGCTGTTGATGCCGCGCTCCATCATGGTGAGCAGGGTGCTCTCTTCACCCTCGGCCAGTCGAGAGCGCAGCGCATCGGCGCCGGGGTGGCCAAGGAGTCCCGCCGTCTGAAGCGCCGAGACGGCCATGCGCGCCGGCCTGCGGATGGCCGCGGCGCCTCCCACAAGCGGCATCTCGCTGAGGTGCGCGAAGCGGGTGAACCCGTCCCAGCGGGCGAGGAGTACTTCTCCACCCCAGATGTGGCCGTCGGTCCCGTATCCGGTCCCGTCCAACGCCACGCCCACGAAGGGACCGGTGACACCGTGCTCGGCGGCCACTCCCACCACATGCGCGTGATGGTGCTGGACGCCGACGCTCGGCAGGTCGAGCGCAAGCGCGTATTTGGTGGAGAGGTACTCGGGGTGCAGGTCGTAGGCGACCAGTTCAGGCTGTATCCGGAACAACCTCTTGTAGAGGTCGAGGGTGCGCTCGTAGTGATCGAGCGTCTCGGCGTTCTCCATGTCGCCGATATGCTGGCTCACGAACGCATAGTCGCCTTTCACGAGAGTGAAGGTGTTCTTCTGCTCGGGACCCGCCGCGAAGATCGCGGCGTCGCTCTCGAATGGCAGTCTGAGGGGGAAGGGCGCATAACCGCGCGCCCGGCGCACCATCTCGGTCGTCCCGCGCACCACGCGGGTCACCGAGTCGTCATAGCGCGAGTAGATGTCGCGGTCGTGCATCAGAAACGCGTCAGCGATGCCGTCAAGCCGTGCCAGGGCCTCGGCGTTACCCGTGCAGATGGGCTCTTCCGAGAGGTTCCCG
>JBFHJN010000052.1:0-17557 GCA_041595875.1 Coriobacteriia bacterium | reverse complement strand
GCGCTAATGCCTCTTGCAAACACAACTCTCGAAGGCGTACTAACAATCGGTAGTGTCTCTATGAACCCAGCAAATGGCGCCTGGGCCGTGTTAGGAGATGAGCGCGGTCGGAATGGCCTTTTGCAACTTTGGGCGACCACTACCGTACGTGGTGAAGATCGGATTCTACCTTCGGCAACTGGTGTTCTAGCTTACCCTAGAAGGATTACAGCAACCCGCCATGATCTGCGTCTTCTTATCGCCGGAGATGTTATCGGGCAAACTGGACTTCCTGCAAGTGATCCCATCGCTGGGCTAGCTGCGAACATCGAATACTTACGTGCGCAGGTTATTGCGCCAGTTGTCTCGGCGACAGGAACACGTGCAGCTACCCTTACTGTCCCTGGGGCGGCATCGCGGAGTGCGAATATCCATGTGCTGGGATTTGAGTTACAGTCTTACCAACTCGGCGCTTGCGGGTCGATTGCTGTTTCAACTTTGCAAATCTCTATCCCTAGCGGGCGATTTGCATGAGTTATCCCCGTACGCTTACAGCGCGCCTGTTAAATTACGATGGTACTGTTGTCGGTGGAGCGCCCCTTGCAAATGCTTTCAATGTAGAGTTCTACGATGAAGAGGACGGTCCGGGACATGGTACATGCTCTTTAGCTTTGTCCGAAGCTGGTGCCGCGCAACTGTTACCTGGACGATACGTTGATTGTCTAATAGAAGGGGTATCGACTTTCACTTTCAAGATCGAAGGCAATCCTGAGTATGACATTATTCAGCGCGGAGAAGAAGAACAACAGGTTATCATCGTCCAGGGTCGCGGCTGGGGTTGTGTCTTCGACGAAGCAACTGTGTACGCGGACTATTCTCAGGAGTTCAGTCTAGAAACGCCGTGGCGTATCTTCAGCTTTGCAAGTCCTGACTTTCCAAATGCCGGGGGCTGGGGCAACGCAGTCGAGCAGGCAGAATACTTAGACGGTGTTGCAACAGCTAATTGTTACTTCCACGCGCAAATTGCTCCAGACGGGCTGCAGTACCCTGCTCCTATCGGCTTTCCATGGTGCACTAATCCGTTTAACTTAGTGAATGGTGCTAAGACTGCTAATTACGTCGATACCTTTTGGACACGTACACCGAATCAACCATCGTACGACTCAACTGGGTACTACTTCTTTCGGACTACTTTCACTCTAGCTGACTTCTCCCCCGTTACCTTCACCGTGACTGGTGACAACTTCTTCACTCTATTCTTAGAGGGAGTTCCAATTCTCGGTGAATCCATTTCAACCGCCGACCACTGGATGTGGCAGGGTTGGAAGGAACACCAGATGTGGCTTCCTGCCGGGACGTACACGATTGCTGCGGCTGTGTACAACATTAGCTGGTTGGACCTGGGTGCTGGTGCTCCTAAGGTAGCTCCCCCATGTCCGGCAGAAGGATTCGCTGGAGGAGCTCGGTTTAACAACCCCGGCGGTCTTCTGTGCGCTTTGTTCATCGCCGGAGATGGTTTAACAGCACCTACTCATATTCTGTCTAGCAATGCGTCTTGGAAGAGTCACTACGAAGCAAATACCTGGCCTGGTTGGACGCCTGGGCAGATTATTCAACAGCTCATAGACGAAGCTCTTGCGCGCGGAGCTATGACCGTCTACAACTCCAACACGTTTAGCGCCTCGCAAGATTCGTCATCTCAGGCCTGGCGTCCCCTCGAGCCTACTGTCAACCGAGCAGACATAGCTCTGTTCTCTGTTGAGGTGGGTAAATCAGTTATGCAAGCCTTAATATCTATGCATGAGCAGGGGTTCATCCATTGGCATGTGCGTCCAGGAACGCTTATCTTAGACGTGTACCGTGGAAGGTTACCGAGCAGTCCTAGCAGCTCCGCTACTCTTGCACATGGTGTGAACTTGGCCGCTTTGGAACGGAATGCAACTGCGCCGTATGCAAATGCTCTACGTGTCCAATGGGAAGGTGGGACCGTAACTGTCCAAGATGCCGCAGCCATCGCTGCGCACGGTACGCGTGTTGAAGACACATTACGTTCAGATGCTCCGTCGAAAGCAGAGGCAACTCTCCAGGGGACCACTGAGCTATTGAAGAGGGCTCAAGCAGCATATCCAGCTATTGTTGCTGCTGTCGAGCCGACAGGGGCAGGTGACTGCCCTTACCAAGCCTTCGGGGTAGGGGACTACGTTACAGTCCCTGCCGTTGGTGGTGGAACTGAAGTTGTTCGGTGCTTAGCTATTAGCTGCAGTCAAGATGAGTTGGGTTACGCCCGTTGGATAACAGAGCTTAACGCGCGTGTTGACGTTCCAGATAGAAAGACAACGCAACTTTTACAGCAGATTGGGTCAAGGAACCAAGTTGTCCGTGGAGTACTGCGTTGACAGACCCGCAGTTCTTTCCCCTAACGCCTATCTTTGACGTAGACAAGAGCATCGGAGCTATTGAGACAGGAAATACTCCTTCTTCTATCTACCCCGTAGTACCAATTGATCTCATATGGTCGTCAAACTCCGATTCCGAGCCCAGCCCCCATGTACCAACTACCAATGTCGCAACTGACGATCTACTGATCATCGGGTCGAACTACCGCGCGCCAGGGGATTCATCTCTGCAAGAACCTAACTATGGCGGAACTGCTTTCATCAGCGCCCGCTCACTCATCGGAGGGAAACTCCGGTATGACACCCTTGGGGCCAACGATGGTCACGCAGCACTTTGGTCAGCCACTGTCTTAACAGGCGGGACTTTGACTGTCTCCATTGCTGGCCCAGATCGGCTCCCCTGGATTTGGGTGTTACGTAACTATTCAACCGTTGCGCAATCGGTACGGGATACAGCTGACGGCACGCCCAGCGTCTCTATTTCACTCCCGACAGCTCCGACTGGGCCGGTTATCGGTATCGTGCAATACGGCGGTGAAGTCGGTGCGGGGCACCAATGGACGGTGCCAGCACCGCCAGGGTGGACTTTCTACCGAGCTCGCGGATCATTTGCAAACCACACCAAGCACGTTTCGACGTTCTACGCAGACGCACGACAAAATGCTGCGTTTACAATGCCGTCTTCTTCCGTTCAAGATGGCGGACGAGATGTCTTTCTATTGGAACTCACATGACAACACGTAGACGTATCTACTTTCCTCTTACACCTCTTTTTGACGTAGATAAACGTCATGGTGCAATAGGTGTAGGAAACACTCCGCCTGCACCTTTCACAGAACTCGATAAGCAGATCGGTACTCATGTAACCAACCAGAACACCTATCTGGGTGTAACGGTCCGAAACGGTTCGGTCGTGGTCGTCGGTTCCCACATCCGCCGCACGTCGTCCGGCACCCTCATCGCACTCGCCCCAGATGACCCGATGACGCGCGTCGGAGCGTTCTCGACGCTGCAGGCAAATACCGTCTACGATGGCTCCGGGGTTTCCCGAGGATCAGTCGCCATGTTTCAAGCTACAGCAAATAGTAACGGAGTCGCAACCGAACTTGTCAACACCGATCATCAGCTGTCGGCAGTGTCGTTGCCACTCGGTCTCACCCTCAAGCAGTCTCGCCTCGTTGTCGGACAAACAGATTCGGTGTCGGCCAGTCTGAACTCGGCACCGTCACCGTCGAGCACGGTATGGGCAATGCTATTCACCGGTGGTGCAGCTTCGACGATCGCAGAACCAGTACCAGCCGGGTGGCTGAAACTTGCATACGAGGAGAAGATCGGCGGCGGCGGCTACTGGGTGCGGGCAGGCATCTACCGAAGTCAACTACAAACGTTCTCGGTCACACTGGAGGCAGGTGCCACTTCAGGTGGCGGGTGGGGAGTTCTCATGTTCGAGGCTAACGTGTAACAGTATTGGGAGATCGTCGTCAAATGAGCTTCAACTGGAACCTCAAGGTGCCATTCGCGTACCAGTCGAACTACATCACGTTGCATGAACTCGATCAATGGCTTGCAGTCCACATGTCACGAGCCGCCCGACGAAGACACCTCGCACTCCTCCACGCCCGAGGAGGAAAGTTGGGGGTGGGCAGCTCGTGGCGGAAATGCCCGCATCCAGTGTCACCGGCATCGCAGCGATGTGAGTCATTCCACCAGTATCAGAAGTTCATGACAGTCCTTGGCACCGTGATCGAAGACGCTGTTGCAATTGATTACGTGTGGATTGACGGCCCGGACGCCGACAATTGGCACGATGGTGTACCCCTCGGCGGTGTTCCGGTCCAGGGGTCGCAGGAAGCGAAGAAGTTCGGTATCCACGCCAACGTTGGGACACCAGGCAAGCCTGGATTTGAGTCATGGCACGGTCAACCTATCGAAATCGATGGGTGGGCTTCAGCAACTGGCAATGGAACTCGTCCTGCACCAATCATCGATCCGACCTACTCACTCCCGTTCGAACATGATCCCTATCTGCAAGAAATACCAAAGCCAATGGAGGAAACTGTGCACGTGCTCCGCAAGCCGATTCGCATCTACGACACCAGAGGCCCAGGCCGCGGACTCTACGAAGACGGCAAGGGTGCGTTCATGGCCGGCGAGAAGCGGGATGTCAAGGTCTCAACCGACGCGACATGGGAGGCGGTGTTCGTGAACATCACGGTCATCAGCCGGAGTCCGGCCGGCTTCATCACGGCGTATGGTGGAACGCAGGCTGATGTTCCACTCGTATCGAGCAACAACTGGTTTCAGCTCGGTCAGGTCGCCCCGAACATGGTGCTGGTTCCGACACACGATGATCACATCCACATCTTCGCCCGCGCGGAAGCGCACGTGATCGTTGACCTGCAGGGCGTTGTCAATAAGGCTTGACGGCGAGGGCGTACACGCCGCTCGCGACGTTTGACATCCGACTTCGATCAGGTTCACCTTTCGGCGGACGGACATGAACACCAGACTCGGCAGCTAACCAACTGATTGTGTCAGCAAAGGATCCGAGTGTGCCGTCTTCGATGATCTCCCATTCGCGGAGCAGATAGCGAAGACCGTACGGTGTCACGTTGAAGTAGTGATGCGGCGCCTGATGCACCGGCTGCATGAACGCCACTTCAACGTAGAAGATCCCGCCAGGCTTCATCACCCGCCAGCATTCCGTGACGTACTGCTGCGGTTGAGTCACGTGCTCGATAACAGCTTGACTCAGGATCAGACTGAACGTGTTCTCAGGGAATGGCATACTGAGTGCGTCAGCAACGTGATCGACGTTCGGGTGCGCTTCGATGTCGAGCGTCACGCACTGAGAATGAGGCCGCTCTCTGCCGCCTGATCCGCAGTCGAGTGCGAGGTCATCCGGTCCCAGATTCGCGAACAGATTCGTGAATCGGGTCGGGTACTCATTCGGCATTCCGCAACTCTTCCGCGTACTTCTTCCCGCCAGGACCGGATAATCTCAGAGCCTTCTCGACAGCGATCGGTGCGTGCCACTGTTTCGACATCGCCGTGATCCTGATGACCTGAACGCAGGCAGGGCACTCGAGGTGCATGAGGACGAACTTGTCCACTGGCCGCTCGGGGTGTTCGCAGAGGAACCAACGTTGCGGATCACTCACGCCAGTACCCGTCATCAGGGTGGATTGCAGACCGAAGAATAGCCACCAGAAACGAGAGGGCGACGATGCCTAAGGCGATTACTGTTGTGCGACCATTCATCTTGGGGTCCTTGTAGTCCTCTCGGCAAGCCTCGCGGGCGAAACTAGCCTTCTTCGAGCAGGCACCAGATGTAGCCTGCACGCCTCTCGATGAGACCGGCGTTCCGGAGCCGACAGAGGACGTAGTACGCCTGACTGCGGGTCACGTTCTTGCCGAGGGTGTTCTGGACATCCTTGAGCCGAGTGCAATTTCCTTCTTCGGCTCGAGTCTTGATCAGGTCGAGGACAGCCTGGTCACGCTCAACGACTTCTCGCTTCCGCGGCGCGCCAATCCCATCTCTGCTCGTCATGAGTGCTCCTTTTTCTTCGGTCCCGGCTTCACGTCGTATAACCACTCGCGGTCGCCGACGATCTTGCCGTCTGGGAAGCCTGACAGGTCGCCGCCTTCAATTGCGTACCGGAGATAATGACCGATCCACTCACCAGCTTGGACAGTGATGCCCTTGCCCCAGTAATCCTTGAGGCCCTTGTCCTCCTCGAGCGGCTTGATCAACCACGTATCTGGGAATCCCATGGCTCGAGCGATCTCGCGGTGCGTGAGACGTCGGTTCAACGTCGGATGAATCACGTTCCCAATGGCACCGCCGTAGATCACGTGACCTGCTTTGTCCAGTCGCCACCGTTTCGTTGGGAAGTAGCCGCTGTTCCACTTGTTGCGAACATGCTTGGCCATCTCCTCTTCGGTCCATGGGAAACCAGGATCGCCCATCAGTCGTTTGGTGCGCTCTTCGAGGACCTGTTCGTACGTGAGGCCCGGCTCCCAGTTCTCTTCTTCGAGCAACTTCTGGATGCGCGTGCCCTTCTTGTCAGTGAGTGGCGGCGCCCACATGCCGTCGGTACCGTGAACGGACCGAACTCGATGAGTGGCCCAGAGTGTCGCAGGCTCATTGCCGTACGGCTGGAAGTCCCAGGTGTCAGACCGCATATCGACGAGATCTGCAATGGCGTCGTACCACACTGGCAGATCGTCACGTGATGGGGTCGCCGGGTTCAGCTTGAACGGAATCCGGTGGACGACCCAGAAGTACCGACGTCGAGTACAAGGACCTCCAACAGCGTGAGCGTCGTGCTTGACATGCGTGAGGTCCCAACTCGCGCTGGTGAGATGCTCCAGGTAATCACGGAGATTCTGCATCAGCTTCCGACCATCTTCGCGACTGTACGCCGGCACAACTGACTCGAAGATGGCGATCTGCGGCATCACCCGCGCGGTGTAGTCGACGAAGTCCCACATGCATCGGTTGATGGGACTGTCAGCGCCGCGAAAGTCCGTGTTCGACGCAACACTGAATCCTGAGCACGGCGGGTTGCCGATCACCAATGGGACGTCAAACCGATCCCACTCGTTGGGCTCTACAGCTTGCCAATCCCACTGATCTCCAAGAAGATGCCGTTGAGCGTCCACGTTGGGGATACCGAAGCCGCCAAGGTTCTCGACCTTGTGGATCATCTGCATGCCAGCCTTCGTGGCACCCATGTCGAACCCACCTGCGAAGGTCTGGCAGCTGATGAATTGGATCATTCGGTCTTCTCCGGTCTTTCGCGGAGGACAACGACAATGTCGACGACGTCACCAACCTCGAACTTCGATGATGTCTCCACTGGCAGTAGCATGGTCGACAGGCCGAGACCGTGAGAGCTCGAATCGACTCTGCTGGTACCGTCCCAGACCTCAACCCCACCGTCGTGAACGCCGACGATCTTGTAACTGATCATGAGAAGTTCGCACCAGCCTTCTCAAGCACGCCATCGATGTCCGGCGGTGCCCAGCCTTCTGGCTTGATCACGTCGAAGTGGTGATGTCTCTTCGACGACTTTGCGTCTGGCGCTCGGACCTTCTCCATGTTTGCCCGTTGGACCTCATCCCACAGTCGCTGCCAGGGAAGGTGCATCAAGTGCGCCGTCCCAAGAGCGACGTAAACGAGATCGATGAGTGCATCAGCTGCGCCACCAAGATCTCCCTCGGCGTACGCCTCAGCGAACTCGTTGAGTTCTTCCTGCAAGAAGTTCTCGCGGAACTCTTGCACGTCCGGCTCGAGAAGGTGCGGGGCCATGACTTCCGTAGACGTCGGGAGTCCGAACCTTCGGTGGAACTTCCCGACGTCATCGAAGTTGGAACCGAAGACGTAGCCGTCCATCAGAACGGCTCCTCGTCACCCGGGTTGTACGTCGTTGCCGGAGCCGGCGGAACCGGAGCAGGTTGCGGCGGTGCGGCAACCACTTCCGGTTGCACTGGCGCTGCAACCCCTGCCGGAGCCGGCGGAATGACCGCTACGGGTGCAGCGGGAGGAGCCACCCCGGCCGGCAGAGGCGGGGCTGCCGGTGCCGGGGCCGCCGGCGCGGGGGCCGGCGCGACAGGCTGAGGCTGCGGCGGAGCAGCCTGGGGTACAGCCTGTGGGACTGCTGGTGCGACGGGGGGCGTCGCGACTGGAGCGGGCGGAGGAGTTGGAGCAGGTGCCGGTGCTTGCGGCACCTGCGTGCCCGCGGTCGGGATACCAGCAGCGGGAGGAGGAGCACCGACGGCGCCCATCATCAGCGGGCGGTAGCCAGTGACCTCATTCCGGTTGCTGCCCCGGTAGACCTTCGTGCCGACCGTGACTGATGCGGATCTGCCGATCAGCGACTGCGCGACGACTTCCGGCGTCGGATTCGACGCGAAGAATGTGCTGTCGAGTCCGAATGCGGCCATGTGCTCGAAGAAGAATCCGAGCGCGGTGGCATTGCCGGCCGAGACCACGAAGTTGTCGAACACGAGCCGGCCTGCGTGCGGCCCATCGATGATGCGCAATTGAACGCGGAACATGGGCTTCTGGCCGGTCTCAACGGACGTGGTGGTGGCCTCGGCCTTGGCCACTTCGATGTTGTACGGGCCGTCAGGTACGGGCTGGAAGCCGTCGCCGGCTTCCTTCATGAGTTGATTGAAATCGATGGTCGTCACAGCGACGCCTCCTGTGGTTCAGTGGTTGGTGGTTGGTAATTGGGATAGATGGCATCGACGATGGCATAGATCGCTGGATCGTCGATGACAGGTCCGACGAGTCCTTGGACTCGCTCGCCAGCTTCGTATTGCGGATGCTGGTTGACCAGTAAGCGCTTGAGAGGAACGGTCGGCTGTCCCTGCTCATCCGGCATCATGTCGGTGTAGAGGTATCCGCAGATGTCGACCCAGTACGGCAGGGACGTACTGATTTGTCCCTGCATGTACGGTCGCCACTTCGCGTCATTGCCGGTCTGCCGCGTCTCGGCGATGAACATCGTGACGCGAATGCTGTTGTACGGATCGACGGTGAGATCACGGAGTCCGCGAATGACGTCGTCCATCGTGGTGAGGAGTGCTCCCCAGTCCTGCATCTTCATCTGTTCGGTGCCGACCAGGTTCTTCTTGAGGCGTCGCTGAATCTCGGTGATTGAGTCGGTGACGACGCTCGTGAAGTGGTGCTGTCCGCTGGCGAGCCACTGGGCGGTAGTCACGAAGTCACTCCACTGTCGGGTGGTGACGATTGCGATGTCCCAGGTGCCGTCGTAGGCAGGCGGTGGATTCCGTGTGGGGTCCCACGTGATGACTCGAAGTTGCCGTCCGTAGCGCGCTTCGAGAACCGGACTGCCAGCGAGGAACTTGCTGCCTCCCTCGGCATCAATGATGCAGACCGGGTGCGGACAGGTCGCGGCGAGTGTGGTCTTGCCCGTCTTGCTATGCGCGTGGACAAGGATGCTGAGTGTACGCGGGTCTGTCATTGGTCATCTCCTGCTGTGAGTTCTGGGTAGCGTTCGAGCGGATCTGCGATCACGAAGAGAGATTGTAACATATCTTCGGCGCGACTGCCATCATCGAGCATCGAACATACGTGATAGAACTCGCACTTCCAGTGGCAATCTCTGCTCGGTCTTGGGTAGACCACCAGGTGGTGCGACTCACCTGCTGCCAGTCTACCTTCTACTGAGATGATGTCGTGCACGACGCCCATTACCTTAACCCACGCGTTCTCCAACTGCTGCGGTGTGTACATATGTGACGCGCGATCGTAGAAGGGTGGATTGGCTCGCGCAGTTCGCTTGACCTTTCGCAACATGTTGAAGACCATGCCGATGCTTCGCTGCCCTGGCTGCGTCGCTCGCCGAAGGATCTCATACAGCAGCATCTGCTCGTCAGTTGGGAGTCTACGGCGCAAGTCGGTGAAGTCGCCGGTCTTGTGATCCATGCTGAGAAACGCGTTGTCGTGAAGTCGCTGAAGAAGGGTGTCCAACCTGCCAGCGAATGAGAGACCGGGAGCGAACTCGTACTCGACAGTCGTCTCACTGGACAGGACCTTGTACTGGCTGTCGGCACCGGTCTCGGCCAGCCACTCCATGTAACCTTCGATCATGATGCGAACGAGTTCATTCTCCTTCTCGAACTGGTCCAACTCGACGTCGAGCGTCGTTGCTTCGTCGAAGATGCCGTGCGCTGCTTCATACGACGGTGCCGCATCGATGATGGCCTGACGCTCTTCCGCGATCACCCTTTCGAGCGCTTCACGTGGGTCGGTGCGCTCTTCGCCATCAGGCACGTACCACTCCGCGAGCGCCTTGTGAACCTTCGAACCGATCGGTGCAGCCCCCGTCCCTCGGTGAGCCTTCGGTCGTAGTCGCCGGTAGTGACCAAGCCACCATTTGCGACGACACTCCTTGAAGGTCTGCATTTCGCTGTTGGTGAAGTACCTCACGTCGGGAACTTCTCCCTGTGCTTGTCGATCTCTTTGGAGAACATCTTGATGCGACCCTCGTCGTTATCCGGGTAGCCGACAGTGTGGAGTTCGTTCCACACGTCCTCGAGTGAGTAACGTGTACGGATCTTCTCGTGGGCGACTGGTGGTGTTGACATGGGGTCCCAACCGCCGACGGTCTGCAGCAACGTGAGCATCTGCTCGTATGAGTTCTCGTAATTCAGGGTGACACACTTCTCACCTTCCTCGGTGAGACGTTCGCGAATCTGCCGGACCCGTTTCCATTGATGATCGACGGTCGCCTCCTGGTTGATGCCCTTCCCCGTCGGACCTAGGCCACCGCTGCGACTGAGGATGCGCTCACGGCAAACCTCCATCGGTGTGTCCAGGAACGCGAACGTGATGCTCTGCTCGGTGGCGAGCTGCTCGTCAAGTCGAACACGCAATGAGTGGTAGCGACCGATGGCGAGGCTGGCCATCATCGACTCGAAGATCACGAACGGGTACCGAACGCAGTTCCGCTCGAGCCAGAGGGTGACCAGTTCGGTCTTCCCCGGCATCAGCATGTCCATGCCGCCGGTCTTCGCTCCCGGCAGATACGGACCGACGATGAACAGACCTCCCGGCAGGAGGTGCCCGACGCATCGCGGCTTCTTCTTGTTCCAGCCGACACGTTCCCAGACCTGACTTGACGGGTACTGTTCCAGCAGCTTGTACAGGTTCGTTGACTTCCCACTGCAGCTGCTTCCACGGATATTGATGATCATCGTCCATTCCTCCAGTACGACATCCACCGAGCGAGTGTTGTCGGCTGTATCCGCCAACCTGTGTCACTGGCGATCGTGATCGAGATCTCTCTGTACGTCCGTCCGCGTTTCTGTTGCTCCTTGATCCATCTGCAGACATCCTGTTCGTAGAACTTGGTGAGTTCATCCTGAAGTGATGTCATTGGTTCACTGGTCATCTCGGCCTCCCAAGGCTGTTGAGGAATGTCTCGAAGTGTTCGTTGTGTATGGACTTCGGTCGGTGCTCACGAAGGTACGCGAGCGTCTCAGGTCCAGTCCAGTTGTACCGGTATTGGAGTGCGAGGCCGGCGACCAATGCGCTGCGATTGCGGCCTGCGAGGCAGTGCACGACCGTGATGCGACTGCGTCCAATCATTGAGAGGATGATGTCGCGTGCTTCCCAGATCGCGACGAGGCGTTCATCGGTCAGCTTGCCGTCCGGGATGGGATGGTAGCGATACCAACCAATGCCACCGATGACGTCGTTCGTCGGCTGCTTCTTGCACAGCGTGATCATGGAGACACCGACGTCGGTCCAACCGTTCTTGACCATTGTCTCACGCTTAGGGAAGCCATTGAGGACGATCCCGTCAGCCAGGGGCCAAGGCATGCTTGATCGCCTCCTTCTGCGCCTTCTCGAGTTCTTCACGTGCGCCCCACCACGGCGGGTCGCCCAACTCGCCGAGGTACGGCGCTGGGAAGAGTTCTCGACGGCGTTGGTAGAAGGGGAACGATGCTCGCAGGTCGATGCCCTGCTGATTGAAGTGGCCGTTGGCTTTGCGCCAGTGAGCGAGTTCACGATCATGACTGCGGCCTGCGTATTTCCCATCGATGGACTGGCGCGCATTACAGAGGAGTGTCTCCAACTGGAACCACGTCACTGGTTGATCGAGCGCGCCGGATGCTACCGCTGCGAGGTGGTTCGCCAGGTCGATGATCTCCTGCGAGTTCGACTTGGAGTTGAGAACCTCGAGGTACTCCGGGAACAGCATGGCGAGCATTTTCCGCGGGTACTTCGCTCCGTTTGCGACGATACTGTCCTGCGTCGGTGTACCGATGCCGGCGTAGTGCATCGTCTCGATGACCTTCATCGCGGCGTACCGGCCAAAGAACTTGGCGTGCTTGTTGATCTGCTTGTACAGTTCCTCATACGTGAAAGGCCAGTTGAGGATGGCCGGAATCGACTCGTAGCTAAACCTCTCCCACGACTCGATACACGTCATCAGCTTGACGCGGTCGTCGCCCCAGACTGCGCGCCGCTCACGTCGCATCGGGAAGCCTTCCTTGTGGTGGATCAGGAACGGTGCCCAATGTTCGCGAGGATACTCGGCGTCACGAAGGTAACTCAGCAGCGCACCGGCTCCGACGGTATACGGAGCGACGAAGAGACCACAGCGGAACGCCTTCTCTTCGATTGTGAGATCACCACGAAGTGCGATCGTTGAACCAAACAGACGAACCTGCGGATCAGGTCCACCGCTCGCGAGTTCGCCCTGACAGAAGTCACGGAAGATCTTCCAGTACGGTTCAGCGTTCATGCGCGATCTCCAGAAGTCGAGCGGTCACGGGTACGAAGGTCTCGGAGAAGGTCGCTTCGGTTTGCAGAATGTGCCGATCGCGACAGACGCCGAAGAAGTAGCAACCGGCTGCGTCTGCCTCACGAAGATCACTGTCGCTGTCGCCGACGAACCACTTCGCTCTCGCGTAGCGCAGCTTGTTGCGCTTCCAACGACCTGCCTCCTCACCCAGGCACGCGTCGAAGTACTTCCAGATGTCGAGCGCCTTGAGCCTGTCGATGATTAGATCGTTCTTCGTCGACGAGACTACAACGAGTGAGTACTCGGCATTGACGAGTCCAGGCAGAGATCGAACTACATCGTCGAATGGCTCAGCCTTCAGCGTGACGTCGATCTTCTCCTTCTCGTACAACTCGGCGAGATGATCACGAACTGTCGGAGTGAACCCCTCCTTGTCCGGAAGGATCGAATCGAGTTGAACGCGGAACGGATAGCCCGTGGTCATGTTGTAGCGGTCGATGATGCCGTTGGTCCGCCCAGTCTCCTCACCGATGATTTGGCCGGCAAGCCGTCGAAGGCCCGGCATGCTGTCGACGATGGTTCCGTCGAAGTCGAGTGCGACTACTCCCAGGTCACTCATGTCGTATGTCATCTCCTATGCCAATCTGCAGGTCGAGTCCGTCTCGCCTAATCTCTTCGAGGCGTTGCAACTTGATGTGCACCTTCTCGATCTGCCACTCCTCAATCGTGTCTGGTGCGACGATGTCGATGATATGGATTGCTTCATGAATCTCAGAACCGATCCGGTGCACGCGATCTTCGGCTTGTAAGTTACGGATGAGCGACCAGTCACGTTGCAGGAACACGATCGTGTCAGCTGCTGTCATGGTCAAGCCTGTGCCGCCAGCGCCGATCGTGAAGAGAAGACAGCGCAGCTTGCCAGCCTGGAACGCATCGAGGTTCATCCGACGTTCGACTTCTGGGACGTCACCCGTGATGAGGCCGAAGCTGATGCCCAGCTTCTCGAGGCGGGCTGCTGCCAGGTTGATCAACTGCTTGCTGAGTGCACAGGCTGCGATCTGTCGTCCTTCGGTCTCTTCGAGAATCTCGACGAGCACATCGACCTTTGGTGACGGTTCGATCATACGGTACGAGCCGTCGGCTTCGCTGGTGCCGTACGCTGAGGCGACCTGCAGAAGGCGCGTGGCTTGCGTGAGCGTGTTCGGCGCGAAGGTGATTGATCCGTCATCGAATCGGGTGATCATCTGCTCGTCGAGTTCCTTGTACGCCTTCCGCATCTTGGTCGGCAATGGTGCATACCGGACCGAACGGTACTTGTCCGGGAGCCAGGGTGCAGCCTGCGCCTTGGTGATGCGACGGTATCGGGCGTCGAAGAAGGAGAAGAACTCGTCGGCTGTGTCACGTCGAATGCCGACGATGTCGAGACCACCGAACGAGTTCCAGCTCATCTGCGCGTAGCGATCGAGGAAACCGGAGCGAACCGGGTACTCGTCCTTGGCGATGGCGTGCATGATCGCCCAGAGATCGCCGATGTGGTTCGCGATGGGTGTACCGGTGAGACCGATGCGGCGTGTGACTGACGGATCGTGGCAGACTGCCCAGCAGGCTCGGGTCTGCTGGCTCTTCGGGTCCTTCAGTGCCTGCGCCTCGTCGAGCACGACGCTGCGGATGACGCCGGTGTCGTTGAACTCCTTCTTGTGACTGTGGCACTGGGCCGGCTTGATCTTCGGATCAGTGCCGCCGCAGGCCTCGCACTTCTTCATCCGAACCGATCCGTACGGTGCAAGACGGGAGTGAGAGCGGAGAGCCTCGTAGTTGATGACGATCACAGCCGAAGGATCATCAAACGCCTCGGCGATGATCTTCTTCCGTGCTTGCGCACCACCGCTGATCACGTAGACCTTCGAATCGGGCAGCCACCGTACGGCCTCCTGCTCCCAGACTCGTTTGACGCTATTCGGGCAGACGATCAATGCAGGCAGCGCACCTTCAAGACAGCGGAGTGCGGTCTGACAGGACACGGTCTTTCCTGTGCCCTGGTCGTTGCCGAGGAGCATGCCCGATCCGGCAGCGCCCATCCAGAAGTAGTCAGCGACCTGCCAGGGGAAGAGGCCGTCGACCTCGGTACCACTCTCCAGTACACTCCGCCATGCTCGTGCCTGCTCGAACTGCGAGTACGTCTCGTACGCCCAACCGCTGAGGTCCTTTGCGATAACGCATCGATCGCCGAACGTGCCGTGAAGCTGAACGTACGCTGGCCACGTCTTGGGCACGTGCCATATCTTGCGATTGCTGTCCCAGCGGGCACCAGGAATCTGCTTGATGAGTTCCTTGTCACTCCAGGTGCACTCGACGTCGAGACGATTGTCGAGCGGAGAATCGGTCACCAACGGCATGTAGTGTCCTTTGTCATCGTCATGCAAGAGATTGTATCATCACGTCACGGGCATGTCCAGTACCGTGAGTGACGACACCGAGTACGAGATGCCGAAGTGCGTCCCGTGCGTGGTCCTGGCCAGGCTTCCACAGACCGAGTTTCTTGAGTTGCGCATCGGTCGCGAATCGTTTCGCGGCGCTCGGCGTCTGCGCATCGTTGAACGTGGCACCAGCTCTACGGGCGAGGTGTTTCATCACACCGCGAACGCCCAGCGTCTCAACTGCACCAGTCGTGTCCATCTGCGCAGTGCGAGCAGTGATCGTGAACTTCTCAACGATCAACAGCCAGTCCTCGCTGATATTGTTCTCAACCCAGTCGCACCAGTCATCCGATGCTGCTTGGCCGGCAGAGATCGTGTCCTTCGTCACTTCGAGATCGAGGTGAGCGATTGCCCACCCGCACATCATCCCAGGGTCAACTGCAACGATGATCATCGGAACTTCATCTCCCAGTGCGCTACGCCGTCAGGAACTTCATGCGTCCATCGCGCCCATACCTGAATCACTCTATCGTCGAGAGTGCCGGGCCGTTGCTGCACTTCGCAACCACGTCTGCGGACTGCCTGTCCGATCGCTGAGGACTGACTTGATATGCCGACGAACTCATCAATGAGGTACCACACGTTGCGGTGCGACAGGAGGATGAACATCGTCTGCTCAACGTCACGAAGATTCGGCGGCTGAATCTTCTGCTTCCTGACCCCTTTCGATGGCGGCAACGTATTGCGGGATGTGCGACTGCTGCGCCGCGGCGGCTCGAGTTCTGTTTCTCTCACAGCACCAGGTCCTTCTTCTCGCCCCAACGGTGGCCGGTCGACGCACCAACCGTGATCGGGATACTGATGAGGCTGTCGTCGGCCATGATCTTGCAGACCTCACGAGCAAACTCGTCGAGGTTCTCAGTTGGCGCGTCAAAGATGACTTCGTCGTGCACTGGCAAAGCGAGGTACGGACCGAATCCTGCGTTGTCGAGTTCGACCAGTTTCATCTTCAGCAGTTCGGCTGCGGCGCCCTGACACAACTTGTTGACGAGTGTGTACACCCGGTCGTCATCCATCGGGTGACGTCGTCCTGTGAGCGGACTGCGTGCGTACCCCATGCCTTCGATTCGCGCTCGCTCGTGGGCCTTCGCTTCGACCATGGCGCTGAGTCGACGGAGTCCGTACCGCTGGTCGATGCGGGAGTAGACCTCTTCGCCCTCCTGTGGTGAGATGCCGGCGGTCATAGCGAACTTGTGAGCGCCAGCACCGTAGCCCATGGCGTAGAAGGCGTTCTTCATGTGCTGTCGTCGCTCGTCCTTGCGCTCGAGGTCCGGATTCTCGAAGATCTCCCGGGCAGCGTACGTGAATACGTCAACGTCGGTGGCAGCGAAGGCAGCTCTCAGGCCCTCAGAGCCGGCGAGGTGGGCGATGAACCGGAGTTCGATCTGGTCATAGTCCACCATGAGGAGGGTTCTCTCAGGGGATGCGATGAGACAGTTCCGCACGGCAATCGCATTCTCATTCGACTCGGATCGACGGGGCAGGTTCTGCAGGTTCGGCTTCGACATGGTCATTCGTGTCGTCTTTGCACCAACGGCGTTGATGCGTGGTCGTAGGTGCGGATCTTCGTCTGTGGTCATCTCGATGAAGTGCTTGATGTACGTATTCGCCAGCTTGGTGAACTGCCGGTGCTGAAGAACGACCTGAGCGAGTGGATGTTCGATCGGTCCAAGCACGTCCTTGTCGAGCTGAACTGCTCCGGTTGCAGTCGTCTTGTCGAGTGGAACACCCTCAGCGATGAGTGCCTGCGCGACGCTCGCGTTCTGCGTAGGGCGAACGTCATAATACTGCTTGCACCAGTCACTCAGCACCTTCGCGTACGCCTTGAAGTAATCGTAGTGCTGTTGTGCGAACTCACGGTCAACGACGATGCCGTTGGCCTCCATCTTCGCTACAACCCAGCAGGCAGCCAGTTCGAGATCGTAGGAGTACCGAGAGTCGGTGTCGTCGATCTTCTTGTCCATGATCGGATCGAGTCGAGCGGTGAGGACCGTATCCAAGGCCGCGTATTGCCAGTACGGACCGAACGTGATCGGTACAGTCTGCCATGTCCAGCTGCCGTTCTTCAACTGGTCCTGGAGCGCAGCAGACATGGGATCGACGTGGCGAACGCAGAGGTTCTTCAATGCAACCGAGTAGTGTGGCTCAACGACGTGCGCCTTCAGCTTCGTGTCATCGACGCGGTGCTGTGGGAGTTCGATGCCGCAGTGATGACGGAGTACTGGGATGTCGTACTGGATGATGTTGTGGCCGACGTACTTGCCCTCGTACTTCTTCACGACTTCTTCGAAGATGCCACCCCACCGCTCCCACGGGATGGACCACCCGTGCTGCGTGTCGCCGACCTGGACCAGACGCGGGTAGTCCTCGATCGGACTGAAGTTCCCGAGGCCGGCGGTCTCAGTGTCGATGGCGATAG